>CAMAWS010000152.1 GCA_945861845.1 Candidatus Sulfopaludibacter sp. SbA3
ACGGCGAGGAATCCTGTCGCGGGCGTTGTGCAAACTCCACAACCAAGAGACATAGCATATCAATCATCAATGCGATCCTTCCTTGGTGAACGCCCGTGTCCCCGGCATCTGTCCCCAGTGTTGCCGGATCGGAGATGCGGGGACAAAAAGCGGGGACGCATCAAACCCAATAGAGACTGGCTTTTCGTGTATATTGTCCCCGTGTCCCCACCGTCCCCGGCAAATTCAAAGGTATGATATTTTTTCAAACGGAAATTCAAGGTTGGACTCACGCTTGGGCAGCACTTGGTTGACCGTTCCTGGTGTAGGTGACGGCTGTAGCAAACTTGCGGCCCAAGGCTGACTGAGACTTTGTCAAAGGTTCGCTCGATTGTAAGCGTTCGGCCAACCCCATGGTTTTCAAACGAGCGGGAGGGTGTTTGACTTGAGGTATGAAACGACAACCAACACCGGGAGGCCGAACAGAAGCGGAAATTAGAAGCCTGGTAACGGGGTACGAGAAGAGCGGGCGGACGCGGACGGTCTATTGCGCGAGCCAAGGGGACGCTGGATTACTACCGGTTTCGGCTACGGCGCAAAAAGCCGGCACTGGTGGAGATTGATCTCCGCGAGACCGGAATAGGATTAGACAGCCACGGCATCCCCGGTCAGGAATCTGTGGCGGTAGTGTTGGGCAATGGAAGACGGGTCGAGATTGGGTGGAATGACTTGGGCCGCGTGACTGGACATAGCCGGCCGCTTGGCGCGCTGATCCGCTGTTTGGAGGAGGCATAACCATGTTCGGACTGACGATGGCGACGCGCGTGTTCGTGGCCACTGGCGCGACCGACATGCGGATAGGCTTTGACGGACTGTTCGGCCTGGTGCGGGACACACTGGGGGAGGATCCGCTGAGCGGGCATCTTTTCGTGTTCGCCAATCGGGGCCGGACACGAATCAAGATTTTGGTTTGGGATGGCAGCGGATTGTGGGTGTGCGCCAAGCGGCTGGAGCGTGGACGGTTTGCCTGGCCGCAAGCCGGGGAGGGATGCAATCAAGTCCCGATGCGGGGTGAGGAATTGACAATGTTATTGAGCGGAATTGATCTGCGTCAAGCCACGGCGCGCAAGTGGTTCCGGCGCGGCGCGGCGGCGTAAATAGTCAAAGAAAACACTGGCGTGGAAGTAACATAGGAGCTATCCTATTCATGACACTGTGATTGACTTCGTTCCCAACACGCCGCCCTTAGTAATACCGGAAGTGACGGGGCTGCTGGCGCAATTAGAAGAGGCAAACAAGCGGGCGCGGCAGGCGGAAATCAACGTCCGGTTATTAGACTTGCGAGTGTCGTCCTTGTTAGAGCAGATACGCCTGCCGCGGATCGCCAAGTTCGGTCCGCGCGGGGAGAGCTTGAGCGCGGCGCAGTTGGCGTTGTTTGAAGAGGAATTGAGCGCGACATTGGATGAAGTCGCCGCTGAAGCGGCGCGCGGCCCGATACCGGAAGCGCCGCGCAAGAACCGCCAAAAGCACCCGGGCCGCCAGACGCTGCCCGCCGATCTGCCGCGCGTGGTCAATGTGGTTCCCTGCGCGCCCGCGCAATGCGTCTGCGGCAACTGCGCCGCTGAAACGGTGGTAATCGGGTACGAGGAAAGCGAAAAGCTGGACGTGGAGCCGGCGAAGTTTTTCGTGGCGGTTACCCGCCGCGAAAAGCGCGCCTGCGCCAACTGCAAACAGGGCGGGGTGGCCACGGCGCCGGTGCCGGTGGAGATTGTGGAAAAGGGGTTGGTCAGCAGCCGTGTAGTCATCAACACAGTGGTGGCGAAATACTGCGACCACCTTCCGCTGTACCGGCAGTCGGCCATGCTGGAGCGGGATGCCGGAGTCAAGATCAGCCGGGGGACAATGGACGGCTGGGTGATGCGAGTCGGTGACTTACTGGGTCCGATCACAATGGCCATGCGCAAGGAAGTGTTACAGGGGAGTTACATTCAGGCGGATGAGACGACCGTGGATGTACAACGGCCGGAGGAGAAGAAAGGGCAGAATCATCAGGCCTATTTGTGGCAGTTTGGAAATCCGGGGGGAGTGTCGTGTTTTGGTTTGATCTGGGGCGCGGCGGGGCGGTCGCGCGATCCTTTTTGGGCGATTATTCAGGCATTCTGCAAACCGACGGGTACGCGTCCTACAACAACGCGGGCGGGCCGGGCTTGGTGAGCGCGGGATGCTGGGCGCACGCGCGCCGGTACTTTGTCGACGCGGTGAAAGTGAACAAGCTCGACGTGGTAGCGATTGAATTCGTGAAACGGATGAACGATCTGTTTGCCGTTGACGGCGAAGCCAGGGACGGCAATCTGCCGTTAGAAGCGCGGGATGAATTGCGGCAGGCGAAAGCGGCTGGTCTGGTGGACGGCATTCATGACAAGCTGCTGGCTGTGAAGAGTACCCTCCTGCCGAAGAGTAAATTGGGCCAGGCGGTGGACTACACGCTGGGACAGTGGATCCGGCTGAAGCAATTCTTGAAGCACCCCGAGATCGAGCTATCGAATAATTTAGCCGAGAACTCGATGCGGCCAATCGCGGTCGGCCGGAAGAACTGGATCCATGTAGGCAGCGTCGAGGCGGGGCCGAAGGTGGCGGCGATTCTCTCGGTTGTGGAAACGTGCAAGCGATTGGAGATTCCGGTGCGGGAATATCTCGCCGATGTTCTGCCGGGGATGGCCGACCGGAAGGTGGCCGAAGTCGCCGCCCTCACGCCAATGGCGTGGAAGTCGCGCCGGTCGGCCTAATTCATGTCCGCGTCGCCCCGCAACCATGGGGTTGGCCGAACGCTTACGAACAAACGGGTGTGGGCCAGTTTGCTCAAGGGCAAGACGACCGTCAGTGAGGAGGTGGCCGAACAGATGCAACGCCGCGATCCGTCCGCATCCAAAACTCGCGTGGCTTTGACCGCCGGCGAGCGGGCCCTCCAGATTCGAGTCGAGAGGAAGCTGAACGTCACCTTGATCCTGGATCTGATGCACGCCTTGGAGAAACTGTGGAAAGCCGCTTATGCCTTCCATCCCGAGGGCAGCCTGGAAGCCGACCTCTGGGTCCTGGAGCGCGCCTTGAAAATCCTGTTCGGCGAGGTGGGCCAGGTGGTCAAGGGGATTCGCCAAAGTATCACCAAACGTGGCCTGTCCGGAGACAAGCGCAAAACGCTGCTGGGAATCACCGGTTACCTTTACCGGAACCGTGCCCGTATGCGCTATGACGAATACCTCGCCAACGGCTGGCCCATCGCCAGTGGTCCGGTCGAAGGCGCCTGCAAGAACCTGATCAAAGACCGGATGGAGCGTTCCGGAATGCGTTGGACCGAGCCGATGGCTGAGGCCATCGTCCAGCTCAGAGCCATCTATCTCTCAGGAGATTTCGACGGCTATTGGCAATTCCACATCGAACAGGATCAACGACGCCTTTATCCCACCAAATGGAGCGTCGTTCAAAAGTAGCCACACCCAAATCAAAATAGCGACTGCTGTGCAATGCGGATAGCAAGTGGGCCGATGAGCAGAATAAGCACGGCGATCACAGTCAGAAAAAGCGGAAAGATAGCCCGTGTGGCGGCCGTCTTGGCAACGTGCTCCGCCAATTGAAAGCGTCTCTGGCGAGCTAGATTCGACTGGGTGTGCAATACGGCCTTCAGCGGCTGTCCGGCTGAACGTCCGGCCGTGAGGGCAATAACAAAAGTGGACACATCGTCGGACTCGATGCGCTTCGCCATTTTCGTGAGCGCATCCTCCTCACCTAACCCCTTGTCGATATCGCCTAGCACGATCCGGAGTTCGTCCGCAAGTGCATCGGAACCCATTTGCGTGCAGTAGACTTCGATGGCGTGCTGGAAAACAGCGCGGGCTTCGAGGGCCAGAACCATGAACTCAATTGCGAACGGGAGACGTTTTTCGATCCAGGCCACGCGGTTCTTGACCTCGCCCCGCAGTGCCATTACGGGAAAAAACAAGCCCGGAAGCGCGCCCATTAGAATAGCGAGCAGCAGAGCTTTAATCAGACTTAAGCCGAGGAGGAGGAGAAGAAGCGCGAGAAAGAGGGCGGGGATCGTAGAAGTCAACAGGATAGTAGCCAGAAACTGCTGGGCCGAGATCCGGCCTCGAAGACCGGCTCTGACGAGATCGCACTCCCATCTCACTATCAGTTCTGACAGGCCGAACACGTTCCGGCGGCTCATTTCCTCCGCGAGGGGCAGAACGACCGAGGCAAGCCGATTCAGAAACGAAGTGAGGGAGCCATAACCGGGCAAGAATTCACCTTCGATGCCTCGACTGCTCTGCATGGCTAGTCCACTTTGATAGGTCAGCGAGACATACTCCATCAGCCAGTAGAGGAATAAGGCGAGAGAACCGGCGGAGCAAACCGTGGAAATCGTATTTAGAATAATGCCGACTGTTCCCATATATTATCCTCAAATAATCGCGCGGACAATCCGCCGAATCCAGAGAAAACCGATCAGTTGAATCACAGCCACAACCATGAGAAGCAGATTCCCGGTAAAAGAATTAAACAAAATGTCCGGGATTGATGGATCGAAAAAGAGCACCATGACGAGGAAAAGCGGAGTCAGCAGAATGATGACCTTTTCCTGAGCGCGGACTTCCGCTGTTTCGCTTTCGAGCTTCTTCTGGAGACGAAAAAGCTCATGTGTAGCCTCAGAGATTCGCTCGAGAATATGCCTGAGATCCCCACCCTGGCGCATATTGATGATCAGAGCGCTCGCGACCATGGTAAAGCTTTCGATCGGAATTCGTGCGCGCGCCCGCCCGAGGGCATCTTCGATGCTCAGCCCGCGCACGCGGCTTTCATTCAAGATCAAGGCAAACTCATGGCTGATAGGGTTTGGCATCCGCTTGTGCACATCTTCGATTGCGCTTTCGAGCACCTTCCCAGCCCCCACGGAAGCAGCCATGACGCCAATGGCGTCCGGAATCTGTTTGGCCAGTTTCTGCAGGCGCGCTTCCCTCGCGGCCCGATAAACCACCCTGGGCAACCAATAGGCGATCACCGCAACGCCTCCCGCGAAGACGGGGCTTCTCGTAAGAATGAAAACAGTCGCAGCGGCGGCGATGACCACGATATGAGCCAGTCTGGCGGCATGGTGGGCTCTTTCCGGATTCCAGCCGAGGGAGAGCTCGTCCACCCAGGATTGGTAGAGGGCGGCGTCTCTTTCGGAGAGCGAGAAGAACCACGTCAGGAGGGGGATGTAACCAGAACGGCAGAAAACGAAGACAGAGCAGGCCGAACAGCATACTCCGACCGCTGCAAGGAACACTGATTCGGGATTCACGCCAGCCTCCAATCCCCAACACTTGAATGTACACGTAGACCGGAAACGATACGCTCTGTTACGACACGAGACATGTCATCTTCGCTCCGTGGTTCAGAAGTTCGTCGAAGAAGACGGGAACATAGCCCGTGAATTCCAGCCTCCCCTGACCGATGCGGCCCTTCTTCCAGCGGCGCTCGCGCCAGGCAAAGACCTCTTCGACGATGACAGACTCCGTCTCCTGTTCGAATTCGACGACTTCGCAAACGGATATAACCCGCCTGATGTCTTTCATGCGAGTGATCTGAATAATGATGTCAACGGCGGAAGAAATTTGCTCGCGGATGGCACGGCTGGGAAGATTGCTATCCCCAACCATCGTCATCGTTTCGAGCCGTCTGATGGCATCCGGAGCGGAATTGGCGTGAACCGTGGTCATTGATCCCGCGTGACCAGTGTTCATGGCCTGAAGCATGTCAAGCGTTTCTCCTCCTCGGCATTCGCCCACCAGAATGCGGTCCGGCCGCATTCGAAGGGTATTCTGGACTAGCCGGCGTATTGTGATCTCGCCTTTCCCTTCGAGGTTAGCGGGCCGTGCCTGGAGCGTGATGATATGCGTCTGGAAGAGCCGTATTTCCGCAGTGTCCTCAACCGTTATGATGCGTTCCTCAGGGGAGATTCGGGCGGCCAAGGCGTTCAGCAAGGTTGTCTTCCCGGATCCCGTCCCGCCGGAGATGACAATATTTTTCCTCGCCATCACGCATGCCGCGAGAAATTCCCTAACATTTTCTGGGATGGTACCGAGTGCGACCAACTCTTCTAAGGTAGTTCTCCGGTCCGAGAATCGCCGGATGGTGAGTGCGGGACCGTGGACGGCAAGTGGTTTAATAATCGCATGGAGGCGGGATCCGTCGTGCTTCATCCGGGCATCGACCATCGGCAAATCCTCATCGATTCTGCGGCCTTCTTTCGTGATGATACGTTCAACGATCCGGTGCGAAACATCGGGGGAGAGCATCTTACGGCCGGAGTCCTGCATTTGGCCGCGGCGTTCGATAAAGATAAATCCTGATGGCAGCACCATGATGTCGTTGACATCGGGAAGCTGCATGAGATCGCCAATTGGGCCAAAACCGAAGATGAAATCGATCAGATGCACGCGGAGTAGGACTTCGGCGAGGCCGCGGCGCAATTTGGGTTCGAGGAGGCTGGCGTTTGTGCGCATTACCCAGGGCATGAGAGCCTCTACCTTTTCTATCTTGTCCGTCGCAACCCCGGCGGGGCCGATTTTCAGCATGCCTTCTATTCGTGCGACGACGGCAATCACATCTGCCTTGATAGAGTCCGGAATTCCTTTGTTACCGATGCCGTGAATTCGATTCATTAAGATGTCGCTCAACGCCTGGGACGCAAGGTAAGCCTCGGGTTCCGGATCGATTCTGGTATTCCGGAACCGGCGTTCCAGTTCCCCCTCGATGCGCTCGCGGTCTTCCGTTTCGTCGGCCGGTGGAAGATTGCGTAGTTTGTCGAGAATCTCGTTATGGATTTCGCGCTCGAAATCGAAAAGCCAGGCCCTAAGACGCTTCGAAATAGGACTACTTGCCGAGCTGTGCCAGACTTCAAAATCATAGGTTGAGATCTGGATCCGGCTGTGCTGCGAAATGGGAAGACTACCCTCCCTAAGAAGCGCCCCGTTGACGGAAATCGGCCGGTCACAGAGAGTCTTGATCGACCATTTCCCAGCGCCGTCCTCGGAAATCTCACAATGTTTCGCTTCGACTCCGTGGCCTGTCAAACGAATCTCGCAACTGGCCGAGTTGCCCAGGATAGCTTTTCCCTCCCTGATTTGGAAAATTTGTCCGTCCGTCGTTGTGAGGAACATTTTGAGATCTCTTCTTCAATGGGCCGAGGTGGAACTGGAGCCTGCGAGAGCCAAAGTCACGGCGTTCTTGGCCGACTCAAGCTTAAAGAGCACGTCGCTCAAACCCTCCTGAGGGACAACAACCGTAACCGTGCGATAGCGAAAGTCGCGGCCACCACTGTCGCTGCCTGCTACGACCGCGTCGCCGACTGCGCGTACGATCGCGCCGGGGATGAGGTTTTCCATGGTGGTTCCGCGGTTGACCCACACATCGACAGTATCCCCGGGTCGGACGAA
>CAMAWS010000153.1 GCA_945861845.1 Candidatus Sulfopaludibacter sp. SbA3
CAGGATGCGGTGTACCGCATTAAGCTGGGAAAAAGCGAGCAGGGCTTCACTCGCGCGATCTTGAATCCGCCCTATAAGAAGATCAGCAGTGATTCTGCGCACCGCGCTCTGCTTCGTGCGGCGGGATTGGAAACGGTCAATCTCTACACGGGATTCCTTGGTCTGGCAATCGAACTTATGTCAGAGGGCGGGGAAATCGTGGCGATTATTCCCAGAAGTTTCTGCAACGGGCTTTACTACAGGCCATTCCGCGAATGGCTGCTTAGAAGATCAGCCGTCGAGCATATCCACCTGTTTCACAGCCGGACGAGCGCATTCAACGACGATGCAGTCCTTCAGGAAAACGTCATCATCAAGCTCGTGCGCGGGAAAGATCAGGGCATGGTGACGATCACGACATCGAGCGATACCAGTTTTTGTGACCTCCAGGCGCACGAGTACCCGTTTTCTGAAATTGTGAATGTGGCCGATGAACAGAAGTTTATTCATGTGCCAGTTGCGCCAGGCCACAGCGGTATCAATGGGCTGCCGTTGGCACAAAGGTCTCTGAATGAAATCGGCGTTGAAGTGTCCACCGGACCAGTTGTGGATTTTCGCCTCAAGGAATTTTTACGTGAAAAGCCCGGCGCCGGCACGGTGCCTCTTCTTTATCCGACGCACTTCGTGAACGGTGTAATGGAGTGGCCTCGAACTTCCAAAAAACCAAACGCCTTGATTCAGAATGCAGAGACAAAGAAGTGGCTCTATCCAAGTGGCTTTTATACGGTAGTACGCCGGTTTTCTTCCAAGGAAGAGCGGCGGCGCATCGTGGCGCACGTAGTAGACCCGACTGCATTCAAAAGCGATGCTATTGCTTTTGAAAATCACCTCAACGTTTTTCACTCGCATAGAAATGGAATCGACAGGGATATTGCACACGGCCTTTCGGTTTTTCTGAACTCTACGGCGATCGATGACTATTTCCGCCGTTTCAGCGGCCACACGCAGGTTAACGCCACGGATCTTCGGCTTCTCCGGTATCCGGAAGCCAGAGAGCTGAAAAAAATGGGGCGATGGGCGCAGACGCAAGAAAACCTCACACAGGAGTTGATCGATCAACAGATAAAAGAACTACATGGCCGAAGAAAACAAAATCACTGACGCCCTCCAGATCCTAGTGGACTTGGGTATGCCTCGGGCGCAGCGAAACGACCGGTCCGCGCTTTGTCTCCTGGCACTGTTAAATCTTACGAAAGACAAATTATGGGCGGAGGCCAGCAATCCGCTCATCGGAATCACACCGATGATGGAATTTGCCCGCGATAATTACGGCAAGGCATATCAACCGAACACACGCGAAACCTTTCGTCGTCAAACGATGCACCAACTCGTAGCAGCGGGGATTGCCCGCTATAACCCCGATAACACGGCGCGCCCGGTGAACAGCCCCAAAGCTGTTTACCAAATTGAAGCAGATACCTTGACCCTGTTGCGCAGTTTTGGCACAGGCAAATGGAACAAGAATCTGGAGATTTACCGGCAGACACATCAAACGCTGACCGCTCAATACGCCCGCGAGCGGGATATGGAGAAACTCCCGGTAAGGCTTGCGACGGGCGAGACCATTCGTCTGAGTCCTGGAGACCACAGCGAACTGATAAGAGCCATCATCGAGGACTTTGCTCCCCGCTTCGTGCCGGGCGGCATTCTTATCTACGCTGGTGACACAGGTGATAAATGGGGGTACTTTGACAAAATTCTGCTGGAAGCACTGGGCGTATCCGTCGACGGCCACGGGAAAATGCCGGACGTTGTGCTTTATTACCGCGAGAAGAAATGGTTGCTGCTCGTGGAATCGGTTACAAGCCACGGTCCCGTTGACGGAAAGCGGCATGACGAGTTGGCGCGCCTTTTCTCGAGATCAAAGGCAGGGCTCGTATACGTAACGGCCTTTCCATCTCGGACACTCATGGCTCGTTATTTGGCGGAAATTGCGTGGGAAACGGAAGTGTGGTGTGCTGATGCGCCCACACATTTAATTCACTTCAACGGGGAGAGGTTTTTAGGCCCTTATGAATGACAAATGTTTTTCAAATCTGCAATGCGTATGAGGTAATAGAAGAGATCGCTAGTGTAGTGTTTCTTGATTTATGTCGCCAAAAGCTTGTAAAAGCTTTGACACTCGTTTTTTTTGGTACTACAAGCGGGACTCTCTGCCGTTCTTGTATCTCAAATGGTGCATAAGCTAACCATCTGGTCGTTATTACTTCCGATGCTGCTCAGCGGCCTGTGGATGGTCTGCAACGACGGGCTCGCGAACTCAGGACAGGTTTCAACAAAAGCCCTCACAGCGCTGACGCCGTCGGAAGAAGCGGCCAATTGCGCGAAAATCTGCGCAGCAAGGCATCAGGAAGTTCTTGGGCCGATTTGCATCCTTCTGCCGGGTGGGAGCAAGGCGTCCATTACGGTTATCGATTTCGGGGCCGCAATTCTTCCCGCAGAGATCGACTTGCAGTGTATCGCCACGGCAGAAACATTCGTCACTGGTTCGCTTGGCCGCTATTCCGTGCCGAGCCTCTCATATCCGACTCCTCCTCCAAGAACCTGACGCGATTTCCGTTTAAACATCCACTGACTGATTACGGTGTGTTTCTAAACGAAAGGGAATCATCATGAGTGACTATTCGTCTATCGCCAGTGTTCTTACGGAATCATTAGGATTGCGGGTTGCTCCCGTCGCCGTCTGCATGACCGACAAACCACCCCAGGGCGTATCGGGACCGTCCCAGCAGGCTGCCGCCGGCTGCGTGTTCTGGGAATGGGGCGCCAAGGACGCCATTGTGACATCTCCCGCAGATCACCAGAATTGCGTGGTCGGCATGTACACGCACCACATGCCGCTTGCCACTCCTTCACAGCAGGAAAACCTGAACGACTGCCTGAAAGTTTTCGGAGATCTTGGCTATGTCCGGCCGGAGGACATCCCTGCCATCCCGGTTTTGAAGGACGAGGCTAAGTACGTGGTCTACGCGCCGCTTGCCTCCACGCCCATTTCGCCGAGCGTTGTTCTACTGTTCGCAAATTCCCGGCAGAGCCTGGCAATTACTGAGGCGGTTCAACAGGTGGACCCCAGTGTGCCCCCGGCTCTGGGCCGGCCTGCTTGCGCAGTCATTCCCCAGGCCATCAACACCGGCAAGCCCGCCATGAGCCTGGGTTGCTGCGGCGCGCGCGCCTACCTGGACGTCCTCACGGATGATTTCGCGCTGTGGGCGCTACCCGGAGCCAAAATCGCGCAGTATGCGGAACGCATTAAGGTGCTTGCCGGCGCGAATAACATTCTCACGAAGTTTCATGAACTGCGCCGGACCGACGTGGAAGCGGGGAAGTCTCCCAGCGTCAAGGAATCCCTGGCCCGGCTGCAGAATGCCGACAAGTAGCAGGGGATAAGCAAAGACCTGTGCGCGATTGCCCGGGGTCGGTATAAGATTGGGCACACATGGAAATCGATCCGAAGAAGGCTGGAATATTAACTATCATTGCTGCGTTTTTGACGCCCAGTTGATGAGTGATAGGTCCGGTCCTGGCAGGACTGGGATTATTTTCGTTTCTCAGCGCGTGCCTGATCTGGCTGGAGCGGCTGCAACCGCTTTTCTTTACGATGGCGGTAGCAGGCCTCGTTTATCAGGTATGGATAGTGCGCAGTCGTCCGCCAACGATGCGAACTTTCGGGGTTAAGGCGATTCTTGCCGCCAGCGTGTTGATGAATGTCCTGATGATCGGCGGCTGGATTGTGCTGTCGATTCGGTATCGGTAAAGGAGATAAAGATGAAGCTCCAGAAACACATTTTGCTGTTTGCCGCCTTAACACTGTCTTCCGCATTGCCGGTCTTCGCTCAAGTTGAGAAAGCTGCGATGCGTACCACCGGGATTTCCTGCGGCGTTTGCGCCGCCGTCTCCGAAGTTAATTTGAGACGCATGCCGGGTGTCGACAAGGTCACCATCAGCCGGTCCAACGAGTCGATCATGATTGCCTACAAGCCCGGCGCGCCTTTCCTTCCGGCAGAGATCCGGAAAGTCCTGGACCCGCTCAATGTTGGGATCTCCCAGTTCCAGATCAGCGCGAAAGGCCGGGTGCAGGACGAAGGCGGAAAGCAGGTTTTCGTCTCAGGCAAGGACAAGTTCGTCCTTGCCTCTGCTGCAAATACCCCGAAGGTTCCCTCCGCGACGTCCGGAACGATAGAAGGGATACTGAACGATCGACAGAGTCCGATGGAGTTGAAAGTCCTGGCCTTCAAACCGGCAGCTCAATAAGGCAACTTCCTGTGGGCGCGGGGCTTTAGCCCCGTGCCGGGCGCCAACAGACAATTTCCCTTTTTGAACTTTGCACGGGGCTGAAGCCCCGCGCCCACCGGTGGAACGACGTGCCCCTTGTATCCTCAGACGGTAGATGGATCTGAGACGACGAAATACGATTCGACTCGACCGCTTTGTTTCGCGGCTTCAGGCGCGTCTTCCGCGATTTATTGCGGGCAGGCTCGCGGCTGAGCTCGATTCTGCCTTTAGCCGCTCCACCGGCACACTCGAGTTCATGCGTTCCATGGATTCATTCCAGGCGAAAGTCTACGCCCGGCTTCTACGCGAATATGGCGCGGAGCCTTTCTCGCAGTTGCTGGCGTTGAAACTGTGTAATCTCGCCGTCGCCAGGTATCACTTTCTCAATCGGCATTCGGTCCTCATTTCAAAACCATTTCAAGTGACCGTTGATCCGACCAACGCCTGCCAGCTTGGCTGTCCCGGATGTGTGCATTCGCTAAACCCAGCGTATGCCGGGCAGTTCGACTGGCCACGATTAACACTGTCCGTGGACGTCTTCGATCGTTTCATGGAACAAGCTGGTCCTTTCGCTTTCTGCGGCTCGCTCTACAACTACGGCGAACCGCTGCTCCATAAGCGGTTCGCCGATTTTGTCCGCGCTTCAAAGAAGTACCTGCTTTTCACGCAGACCTCCACGAATCTCTCAATGCCCCTGCTGGACACCGACAATATCGTTGCTTCGGGGCTCGATCGAATTGTTCTTTCAATTGACGGGACGACCCAGGATGCGTACGAGCGTTACAGGAAAAAAGGGAGACTTGAACTTGTCCTCGGCAATGTCCGCAAGCTCGTCGCGTCAAAGAAAGCCCTTGGATCGCCGACGCCATATCTCGTATGGCAGTTTTTGACTTTTAAACACAATGCCCACGAAACTGATGCTGCGATTCGGATGGCCCGCCAGCTTGGAGTCAACGAGATCCTTGTCGAGACGCCCTTCGGAGTCGAGCACGACGATCCCGGCATCCACGCGGTTACAGTGAAGCAGCGCGGCACCTACACGTTAATTCGCTGGAATGGAAACTGGTGTTCACCGGAACGCCGGAAAGCGATCGAACAAATCGCACCTCAGGTTCGCGGACTCTTCGAATATTCCTGGGAACAGCGTTTCCACGACACGGAGGGCTCCGCGGATGACGAGAGCCGGCCTGCGGCCGAAACCTGTGGCTGGCTCTACCAGAACGTGACGCTCGACGGCGCGTCGCGCATCATGCCGTGCTGCATGTCTCCGGATAAGAGCGAAAAGCGGCTGGTATTCGCGAATTTCACGGACGGTGAAATAGTCAACCTGCCCATGGCCAAGCTCGCCCGTCTCGCATTTGCGAATCGTCAAGCGTATGACGGGAGAATCCAATCGGTTCCCCCCAGCCAGCGTCCCTATTGCGCCCAATGCACCGAATCGCCCCGTGCTTACGGCCTCGCCAACGTTTCCGGCGACATCCGGGCGATTGATGAAAACCATGCTGTTCCTCGCTCGGTCACGTGGGCACTGACGGACTGGTCTTGAATTGCGGCTTTTCTGTCCATTCATATAGACTCCACACCCGATGGACGTGACACTTTCAATAATCATTCCGGTGTTCAACGAAGCGGAGACCATTTCAAGAGTCATGCGGCGCGTGCTCGAAGTGCCGTTCGACCTTGAAGTGATTGCCATCAATGACGGCTCAAATGACGGAACCGCCGAAATCCTCGAAGGGCTTGCCGCAACCGACAGCCGAATCCGGCTGATACATCAGGAAAATGCAGGGAAGACCGCCGCGCTCAAGAAGGGATTCGAGATGAGCCGCGGCGAGGTCGTGATTATCCAGGACGCCGATCTCGAATACGATCCGGCTGAAATCAAACACGTCATTCAGCCGATTCTGGACGGACAAGCCGACGTCGTCTACGGCTCACGTTTCCTGGTCCGCCGGGCCGCGCGCGTCCTCTACTTCTATCACTACCTTGCAAACGCGTTTCTGACGTTTCTCTCGAATGCGCTGACAAATCTCAACATGACGGACGTTGAGACCGGCTACAAAGCTTTCCGGGGCGACATTATTCGCAACATGATTATCGATTCCAGCGGTTTTGGATTCGAAATCGAAGTCACCGCAAAAGTGGCGAAGCTCAAGGCGGTTATTTACGAAGTTCCGATCAGCTACTACGGACGCACCTATCTTGAAGGCAAGAAGATCGGCGCTCGCGATGGCGTCCTTGCCCTCTGGTACATCATGCGGTTCAACCTTTTCTGCGGGCTTGGCCGTTCCTATAAATCCATTCCGAAACCCCATTCCAGCCGGGCGCACAATTGTTCAGGCGGTGCAGGCGGCGGTCTCTGAATCGATGCGCGCCGCCTGGAGTTACAACGGCCGCGAGCTTGAGTCCATGGCCTTCGCTGTCAACTATCACCGCTGGATACTGGATATTTTCAAGCCTTTCCTCGGCAAGCACCTCGTGGAAGTGGGAGCGGGATCGGGTTCATTTTCTGAAATCATCATGGAAACGCTGCCGGACTCGCTGTCCATGATCGAGCCTTCGGCCAACATGTTTCCGATCTTGGCGGACCGGATTCGCGCCATCGACGAAAGGCGCGTGGGCCGTGTGTACCAGGGCACGCTGTCTGATGCGCTGGAGGCGGTCCGGAAGCCGGACCTTCCCGACGCGATCATCTATGTCAACGTCCTCGAACACATCAAAGACGATGTGCGGGAACTCGCGACTGCCCACTCCGCGCTTGGTCCTGGTGGGCGCGTCCTTGTATTTGTACCCGCGAACCGATGGCTGATGAGCGCTCTCGATCATCAGATGGGCCATTACCGCCGTTACAGCCTGGACGAGTTGACGCTGAAGTGCAGGTCCGCAGGGTTCAAGGTCCTGCTCGCCTCCTATTTTGATATTTTGGGAATCATTCCGTGGTGGGTGCGGTATTGCCTGCTGCGCTCAACCCGAATGGAGCCTGCCGCCGTCAGGCTGTACGACCGCTATATCGTGCCCATCTCAAGAATTCTCGAAAGCGCGATTCGCCCGCCGATTGGCAAGAACATCATTCTCGTCGGTCAAAAATTGACATGACAGGGCGGATCGTTCGTTTGTCGGATTTCGAAATTCCC
>CAMAWS010000154.1 GCA_945861845.1 Candidatus Sulfopaludibacter sp. SbA3
GGCAGAGTTCGAGAATTCTCTGTTTGATCCTTGCACGGGGCTGAAGCCCCGCGCCCACAGGTCGAACCGGGCTTAGTTCACGTTGCGTTCGCCCGGGTATAGCTTTGGCGGTGGAGCCTTGAGTACGTCGTCTATTTTGTAATTGCGAACCACCACCACCAACCGGCCAACAGGGTTCTTTCGCAGGTAATAAACGTACGGGCGGGCATCTTCCCGCCTCTCTTCTCGGATCACCTGGTAGAACAGTTCCTCAAACTCCACAGTAATGTGCTTATTCCAGTCCGCCTTTGGACGGCAACTCAAGATCCGCAGGTCGTAGTCCTTTCCTTCGACGCGCTCCACTTCGTCGATTATCGGCGGACCTATCCTCCGCTTTTCGCGCAGCACCTCTATTTTCGTATGAATCAATGCAACAGCGGTGAGGGGAAGAGTCGCCAATACCTGCCCTCCAATCCAGGCGCCAAACGTCCGGATAATTCCTTCGATCATCATGTAGAACATGAGCATGTTCGCGGGTTGAAACACCGTATTGGCAAACGCGAATACACCGATGCCTTCACGCGGCAACAAGAGTCTTGAATCGGGCCGATTCAGAGCCGCCATTCCAATCTCGATCGCCTCACGTTGAAATCCGTTGAGAACGTTCACCAGCATAAGAAAGATGAACAACGCAACCTGCAGCAGGCCCGAAACCGCCGTTGCCCGAACGAAACCCAGGTCGTTTTCCAGCGGCCACCAGCGCCTGTAGCGGGGCGGTAAAATAGAGACGAACATTCCGGCAACAAACAGGAGAAGTCTCATTCCGACCGGCGATACTGGATTATTCATCGTGTTACAATCGGTCGCTTATGAAAGCCGAAGAGATAGAGCAGAAGCGGGAGCACGAGAACTTCTTCACAACCTCGTACAGCTCCCTGGTGAACTGGGCGCGCAAGAGTTCGCTCTGGCCGTATCCGTTCGGCACGGCCTGTTGCGCGATCGAATTCATGGCCACGGTTTCCTCGCATTACGATCTCGCGCGATTTGGATCCGAGGTGGTGCGCTTCTCGCCCAAGCAATCCGACGTCCTCATGGTCCTCGGAACGATCAACGATAAGATGGGGCCGGTCCTGAAGCAAATCTATGATCAGATGGCCGAGCCAAAATGGGTTATCTCGATGGGCGCATGCGCCACGTGCGGCGGCTTTTACCGCGCCTATCACGTGATGCAGGGCATCGACGAAATCATTCCCGTCGACGTTTACATCCCCGGCTGCCCGCCGGTTCCCGAAGCCGTCCTGGATGCCATCATAAAACTGCAGCAGCAGGTCGAGAACGACACGCGGCTGTCGTATGAGCGCCACCCGCGTCAGCAGCGCCTCAGGATTCCGGAAGTCGACGCTACCGTTCACGCTCTTGAACGCCCGCCACGCGCGCTCGTTCGGTTCCTCGAAGAAAAACAGGATGTGCAGGGACCGATCGCCCAACTGTTCAAGGAACGATTCCCGGACGACCTGGTCAGCATGCGCGAGTTCCGCGGCGATCTCTCGATTACCATCAAGCGCGAAACCGCGAAGCAGGTCATGCGGACCCTGAAGACCGACCCCGATTTCAATTTCAAGATGCTGCTCGACGTAACGGCTGTGGATTATCTTTCGGAGCGTTCCGCGCGATACGACGTCGTTTATCACCTCCTGTCGCTTTCGAACAAGCACCGGCTTCGCATCAAGGTTCCCGTTCCCGCCGAAGATCCCACGATCGATTCCATGTTCGATGTGTGGAAGGCCGCCGATTGGGCTGAACGCGAGGCCTTCGACATGTTCGGCATCCAGTTCAAGGGACACCCGGACCTGCGCCGCATTCTCACGCATTCCCAGTTCGTGGGGCATCCGCTGCGGAAAGACTTCCCGCCTGGCCAGCGCACGTTATGCACGGAGACAGGGGACCTGCCGGTGGTTGAGCGGGCAAGGAAGTATGCGGAATCCATGGGGCTATCACATCCGCAAATCCTGAATATGGGACCTCAACACCCGGCCATGCACGGCACGTTCAGGCTGCAGGCCGCGGTCGATGGCGAGAAAATCATCGACGCCGATACTGAGATCGGCTACCTGCACCGCTGCTTCGAGAAAATGTCCGAAACACACATGTACTGGCAGGTGATTCCATACACCGATCGCCTGAACTACATGTCGGCCATGATGAACGGCGTGGCATACGCAATGGCTGTCGAGAAGATGTTCGGCGTCGAGATTCCAAAGCGCGCCCAGTACATCCGCGTGATCCTGTCCGAGTTCAGCCGCATTGCGGATCACCTGGTGTGCATTGGCACAAACCTTGTAGACCTCGGCGCAATCACCAATTTCTGGTACAGCTTCAGGCCGCGCGAGGAGATCTACGATCTAATCGAATCGTGCTGCGGCGGGCGCCTGACGGTAAGCTACGTCCGTATTGGAGGCGTGGCTGATGACGTGCCCGCGGACTTCATTACGCGAGCCCGGACCCTTCTGCAGTCGATTCCGAAGTATGTGGACGATCTTGAAAAGCTGAACCGGCAAAACCGGATCTTCAAGATGCGTACCTCGGGCATAACAGCGATCTCCGCGGAAGAAGCCATCGATTGGGGATTCACCGGCCCTACGCTTCGCGCCGCCGGCGTGCCGTACGACGTCCGCAAGTGGTTCCCGAATTACGATTACGACAAATTCGAATTCGACATTCCCGTGGGAGAAACCGGAGACGTCTTCGACCGGTACCTTGTGCGGATCGAGGAAATACGCCAGAGCCTTCGGATCATCAAGCAGGCGCTCGAAAATCTTCCCGAGGGTCCCGTTCAAATCGACGATCGCCGCATCAGCCTGCCGCCGAAGAAGGGCGTCTACTCGAACATCGAGGACCTGATGAACCACTTCGAGTTGATCCAGGATGGCATCATCCCGCCGATCGGCGAAGTGTACGCCTACTCGGAAGCGGCAAACGGCGAGCTTGGTTTCTATCTCATCAGCAACAACACGAAACGGCCGTACCGGCTCCGTGTCCGTGGGCCATGCTTCTACATCTTCCAGGCGTTCAGCCACATGGTGAAGGGCGGATACATCTCCGACGCCGTGGCCGCGCTGGGTTCCCTGAACATCGTGGCGGGGGAGCTTGAAAAATAGGTTTGGAAAATAGAATGGACCTGGCCTATTTCACCGAACGCCCCCAGTCACAACCTGTCCAGGACCTTATCCAATTCGATCTCGATTCGATCCGCCAGTTCGTCTCCGGCCAGCGCGCCCCGATGCCGGACGTGTGGCTGGTGGTTCCAGATGGATACGAGAAGAGCGGGCGCGTGCTACGCGACAGCGAAACATCGCGCCTGCTTGCCTACTCAACGAAGAACCTGGCGCTATATGCAACCGATGGCTGCAATTCATGCGCGCGCCGGCTGCCGAAGAACCTTGAAAGCCTCTCCGCTGAAGAACTGCGTATATTCGCCGAGGCCAACGAGTTGCGGGTCGATATCGTTGAACGGCTCGCGAAGCTGGTAAAAGAGACAGTCAGCGGCTTGTCTTAACCCCTACCCGCTTACACAACTGCGCGATCTTGCACTTCGAACACATGGGGCTGATCGGCTTGCACAGGTTTTGGCCGTAGGCGACCAGCAGATCGTTGAACACAATCCAATAACGGGGCGGCAACTTCTTCCGCAAAGCCATTTCTGTTTTATCCGGAGTGCTTGTGCGGACGTAACCCAGCCGATTCGAAATCCTGTGAACATGGGTATCCACGGCGATTCCCGCCTTGCCATAAGCGAGAGTCACCACGATGTTTGCGGTCTTTCGCCCGACGCCGGGCAGCGTGAGCAGTTCATCGATCGTCGATGGGACCTCACCGTGGAATCGATCCAGCAATCCCCTGCAAATTTCATGGATCGTCCTGGCCTTTACTCGATAGAACGACACCGGATAGATCGCTTTCTCGATCACAGAAACCGGAGTCGCAAGCGTTGTCCTGGGATTGCGGGCAATGGCGAACAGACGGTCGCTGGCAGCAACGGTGGTGCGATCCTGCGTACGAAGACTCAGCAGGCATGAAATGAGCACTGTAAACGGAGTCTCGATGTATTTCGCAATGGCAGGCACGGGCCACTGCTGCACTTCCCGCTTCAAGACGCGGACCACTGTATTGAGGTCTTCCAATCGCATCAGTTCAGGAAACCCACAACAGCACCACCGATCACAAGCCACGCCGAATTAAGCCGGAAGACGGCCAGTGCAACTGCTCCGCCCAGCGCCAGGCTGACCGTCATGGTGTCGACGATCGCGACGCGCCCGATCTGCCACGTCATGACCAACATGAGCGCAACGGCTGCAACGTTGATGCCATCCAGCAGCGCCTGCGCCCACGTGATTTGCCGCAGGCGGCCGATGAAGGGATGGCTGAGGGCTACGAAAAAGAAACCGGGAAGAAAGATTCCTGCTGTCGCGGCAATAGCCCCCCACGTGCCGAGAAGAATGTATCCGATGAATGTTGCAGTAGTGAACAGCGGGCCAGGAGTGAGCTGACCGATGGCAACGGCATCCAACAGCTGGTTCTGCGTAAGCCACCCGCGCCCGTCGACAAAATCGGCCTGGAGAAAAGCGACCAGCAGGTATCCACTCCCGAAAAGCACCGACCCGACTTTGAGGAAGTACAGGAAGAGTGGCCATATGCCCAGTGCCAGCGTTGACAGGGCGGCAGCGGCAGGCAATATAAATGCGCTAGGCAGGCCTGTTCCTTTCTGCTGCCTTGCAAGAATCAACGCAACAAATCCGGCGCCGAACAGAACAGTAAGTTCGCCGACACCGGCAAGGCTCCCGACACCGGCAGCCAGCCCGAGTATCGCCAATTCCTTCGATTTCACCGCAACACGGCCGAGGCGGAAGATGGAATGAAGGATAATGGGAATCACGACGGGCTTGATGCCGTAAAGAACTCTCTCGGACTGCGGCAGAACTCCGATCGCCACATACAGCCAGGCGATAGCAAGGACGATCAGCGCCGAGGGAAGAATGAAGGCGGCGCCGGCAATGACGAGACCCGGGATTCCGGCGCGGCTGCGCCCGATGTGAATTGCCAGTTCGGTGGAGTTTGGACCGGGAATCAGGTTCGTTGCGCCGAGAAGATCGAGAAACTCCTGGCGCGATAACCATTTCTTCCTCTCCACGACCTCGCGGTGCATATTTGCGATGTGCGCGGCAGGCCCGCCGAATGATGTCGCGCCAAGCCGCAGGAACAGCCCGGCCAATTCAGCATATGAAGTTCGTTTCGCGCTCATCGACCGTAAAGATATAATGGCCCACGGAATATTCCCGTACTAAAGAGGAGGCTCGATGAAAATCCGATTTTATGTTTCGATCTTTACCGCGTTGGTGGTTACGGCCGCGTTGTTCCTCGCGCCCACGCCCTCATCTGCCCAGACCGCCCAGGTACCACGCCTGCACGACGGCAAACCCAATTTCAACGGTGTTTGGGCGCGCCCCCGCGTGAATGACGTCATGAAAGATGCGAACGGAACCGAGTGCGGGTCCGGCAAGACCGGATGCAGCCACAAAGGCTCGGGACCTGTAGGCCTCACGCCGCTGGCAAAGGAAATCATGAGCGAGCCCGCATTCGACTACACGTCGTTCTGCCTGCCGTGGGGCTACACGCGAGCGTGGCAAACCGAGTATCCGGTAGAGATCCTGCAGACTCCGGAACGCCTTGCGATACTCTTCGAGTCCAATACGGTATTCAAGGTCGTTCCGACCGATGGCCGTCAGCTTTCGAAGAATCCGGACCCGAGCTGGTTCGGACATTCTGTGGGCAGATATGAAGGGGAGACGCTCATTATCGAATCCAACGGTTTCAACGGCCGGACCAACCTCGATGTAGGCGCGGACCATCCATCAAGTACCGAAATGCGCATTACCGAACGCTTCCGCCTCCTGGATGCGGACCGGATCGCCTATGACCTGACGATTGAAGACCCGAAAATGTACACCGCGCCAATAAAGAATTCGCGCGTTTTCGTGCGCATGAAAGGCGAGGAACTCCTGGAGGGCTTCTGCATGGAGAACAACAAGAACCTCATTGAAGGGCGTATGCAGATCCAGGTGGACACCAAGGAATACAAAAAGTACTTCGACGTTCAGTAGCGTAATTGTGCGCGGTCACAGACCCGGCCTACAGCTGATCTAAACTGTAGGCGTGATCTCTGACCGCGCACAATTGATGTGGACCCGCTCAGTGCTTTGAGGCGCTGGCGCCTTCGCTGAAATTACCGCCCAGGCGAAGGACTTCACCGCTTCCCAGCTTATAAACAGCCTTCACAACTGTCAGTTTTCCAGCAGCCACCTCGTGCCGGACGATCGGGCTGGCCTCGATCAAATTCGAAGCGCAGTAATGCACATTTGCTTCCACGGCCAAGCTCATCAGCGTCTCACCCTGCACCAACCCCTTCAGCCGATCGATTCCAGGCCGGATCTTTTCGACCAGGGCAGTAAGGTTTTCGGTCGGCATGGCCTCGCCTGACAGGGTTGCTGCAACCGCTCCGCATTTTTCGTGTCCGAGGACCACAAGCATGCGTGAATGGAGGTGTTCGATAGCGTATTCCAGGCTGCCGAGCGCGATCGGATCCGCGACGTGACCCGCGGTTCGCACTACAAAGAGGTCCCCGATGTTCTGATCGAAGAGGAGTTCCGGACTCAGGCGGCTGTCTGAACAGCAGAGCACGGCAACGTAGGGCTGTTGACTGTTCGCCGTCTTGATGCGGGCGGCAATAACGTCTCTTGGAGCCGTTTTGCCCGACGTGAAGCGCTTGTTGCCTTCAATGAGGTCGTTCCAGATTTCCTCCGGCGATGCGATCGAACGATCAACCTTTGGGGCAGCCGCTGGGGCAGCCACGGTCGGCGCAGCTTCCTTTGCGACCGCTTTTACGGGGGCTTTCCCGGCGGGGGGCTCGGCGGCATGGGATTGTCCCCATCCCGGCTTCAAAACGCCACTTACTGTAACCAAGCCTGCGAGTGTTGCGAACTTTCGTCGTGTGATCAAAGACATACCTTGCCTCCACGAGTCTCATCGGCGGAAGTTCTTGTACTCTTTAATCGGGAGTCAAATGAGGGACAGTGAGCAATTTCCGCCGGAAATTGCTCACTGTCCCTCTTTTAACTCGCCGGCAACTGCCGTGGCCAAATCACCGAGCGTCGCAGGTTTAGCCAGGACCTTGCGCACCCCCATGCGGAGGATGTGCTCGCGCATCTTCTGTTCGATCAATCCGGTAAGCATGATCACAGGGATATCCGGGCGGAGGCGAAGGATTTCACTGGCGAGCTCGCTCCCTGTCATCCCGGGCATTGCCAAATCAGTAATGACGAGATCGAATGCCTGGGGATCTGCCTGAAACAGGGCGAGGGCCGCTCGTGGATCGAGCTCATATGTCAATTGATATCCGAGCCGTTGAAG
>CAMAWS010000155.1 GCA_945861845.1 Candidatus Sulfopaludibacter sp. SbA3
ATTGAGGGGACGCACCCCCGAATTGCTGAAGTACGGAATTCGGGGGTGCGTCCCCTCAATTCAATCCGCTCGCCTGCTTGGCTCGCTCCAGGACTTTACTCGCCACTTCACGCGCCCGGGAGGCGCCTTCCTGGAGTACCTGCCGTACATGATCCAGGTTGTCCGCAAGCTCTTCGCGCCGGGCGCGCATCGGAGCGAAGTAATTCCAGTAGTGTTCGAACAAAGCCTTCTTCAAGTCGCCATAGCCAAGTCCGCCGGCGCGAAGGCGATTTTCGAAGTCCGCGGCCACGGCGGGTTCTGCCAGCAGTTTCAGCAATTGAATGGCCAGGTTTTTCTCGGCATCGGGTTTCGGTTCCTGTGGCGTCCGGCTGTCCATGACCAGACCCATCACCTTCTTTCGCTGGGCCTTTTCCTCGCCAAAAATGTCGATGGTGTTGCCGTAACTCTTGCTCATCTTCTGGCCGTCGCTGCCTGGGACGACCGCCACGTCGTTCTGGATCAGCGGTTCCGGAATGACAAACGTTTCGCCATAGAGGTTGTTGAACTTGATTGCGATGTCGCGCGTGACTTCGATGTGTTGCTTCTGATCGCGTCCAACGGGAACCAGGTTCGAATCGAAGATCAGGATGTCCGCCGCCATCAAGACCGGATAGGCGAATAGCCCGTGGTTAACTCCATCCAGGTCATTGCCGCCCAGCCGCGCCTTCTTGTCTTTGTAGCTGTGGCAGCGCTCCAGCAGGCCCATTGGCGCGACCGTCGAGAGAAGCCAGGCCAGTTCGGTAACCTCTGGAAGGTCCGATTGTTTCCAGAAGACGGACTTCTTGGGATCGAGTCCGCACGCCATGAAATCGAGCGCCACATCGAGCGTGTTCATGCGACGCTGTTGGGCGTCAAAAAGCGACGTCATGGAATGGTAATTGGCGATGAAGTAAAAGGCTTCACCCTTGTCCTGGAGCTCAATGGCGGGCTTCATCATGCCGAAGTAGTTTCCGATGTGCAGCGTGCCCGAAGGCTGAATGCCCGAGAGAATTCGCATCGATGAAGCTTAGCAGAAGGGGAAAACAGGGACAGTGAGCAATTTCCTGCGGAAATTGCTCACTGTCCCTGTTTTCCTATTTCGGCTGTTTGACCATGCGCAGATACGGCTTGAGGGTCTTCCAGCCCTGGGGATACTTCGCCTTGGCTTCTTCGTCGGAAACCGCGGGAACGATGATGCAATCGCCGCCATCCTTCCAGTTTGCCGGTGTGGCCACCCTGTGGGTGGCAGTCAACTGGATCGAATCGATAACGCGGAGGATCTCGTCGAAGTTTCGGCCCGTGGTCATCGGATAGGTGATCATCAGTTTGATTTTCTTATCCGGTCCGATGATGTAGACGTTCCGAACTGTCATGTTATCGGCAGCGGTGCGTCCGGCCGCACCACCGGCGGTCTCGGCGGGAAGCATGTCGTACAGTTTTGCTACCTGGAGGTCGGGATCCCCGATCATCGGATAGTTAACCGCGGTTCCCTGTGTTTCCTCAATGTCCTTGGACCACCGCTTGTGATCATCCACTGAATCCACGCTCAATCCGATGGCCTTCACGTTCCGTTTGTCGAATTCGGGCTTGAGCTTCGCTACATAGCCAAGCTCAGTAGTGCAGACAGGCGTGAAGTCCTTCGGATGGGAAAACAACATTGCCCATTTGTCGCCAATCCAGTCGTGAAACTTAATCGGGCCTTCTGTGGTCTCGGCCGTGAAATCCGGCGCAGTGGCTCCTAATCGAAGTGGCATAACGGTCTCCTTCTATGTTGTGAAGCGTGATAAAGACTCTAAATCGAATACATGATTACACGACTTTTCGAGCCGTGCGTCAAAGGCTTCCAGATTAATGAGTGCGATAGCTCGCCTTGATAGTATGTCGGACGTAATAATCATCGTGGAAGTCTTCAGTAAGAAGACCGTCCGGACCCCGAAGAGGATTGTCGATCTGTGTCAGAACCGTCTCAGGGAATATGACAATGCGTGAATCAAAGAAGAAACGTCTGGAGAAGAAGGGATGGCAAGTCGGTTCGGTTGCAGAGTTTCTGGGTCTAAGTGACGAAGAGTCTCAGTACATCGAACTAAAGCTCAGGTTGAGCGAGGCGTTCAGGAAGGAACGTCGGCGAAAAAAACTGACCCAGGTCGAAACCGCCCGCGTTCTCCGATCAAGCCAGTCCCGGGTCGCAAAGATCGAAGCGGGGGATCCGTCGGTATCCGTTGACTTGCTCATTCGATCGCTCTTTGCTCTAGGAACCACGTCAAGTGAACTCGGCAGACTTGTTGCCGCTCGCGACCGTGCGGCGGCAACCTAACGGATCGGCGGCGGGTTCATCGCTTTTTTCTGTTAGGCGCCCCTGCTGATAAAGACACAAAACAACGAGGATTTGCAGTTCTCATACAAGTATTACGCGGCTTGTTGTCTGCGCGCCACCAGTGGATGGCTGAAGACGACAGCCAGGATAATCGCAACACCTGCATAGAAAGCAGGATTCAATTCGCGCTGCTCGCCGAAGAAGATCATGGCCAGCACGATGGCGTACACCGGCTCCATGCTTACCGCCAGCGCTGTTGAGAACGCGGTCAACTGGCGCAATGCGATGAATGACAGCGCAAATGGCAGCAGCGTGCATCCCATCGCCAGCACGAAAAGTAATATTGCGTCACGCTGGCCTGGCATGACGAACACTGCCTCCGGTGCGGGCACGAACGGCGCCAGGATCGTCAGGCAAAGGGCGCCCGCCCCCATTTCCAGACCGGTCACGCTCAGCGCCTCGCCGGCCTCGACGAATCGTTTGTTCAGCGATCCGAAGATCGCCACGAGAAACGCCGACAGTATGCCGACTCCAATCCCGAGCCGCATTTCCACCGGAGTGCCGCCAACTACAAGAACTACGCCAGGAATTACTGCCAGGCCGAAGAAGAGTTCGCGTGGATCGAAGCGGCGTCCTACGAGCACGGGCTCGATGAAGGCGACAAACACGGGCGCGAGAGCCATGCACGTGGCTGCCACCGATGCGTTGGACAGTTTGATCGAACCGTAGAACGTGACCCAGTGCATTGCCACGAGCACGCCAATTCCCGCGTAGGTGGCCATCAGCCGCGGCGAAAGCCTCGCAAGCCCGGTCCAAAATTCTCGCACCAACAGGAGCGTCACCGTGACGATCGTCATTCGCCACCACACGAGCGGCAATGCAGGCAGGGAAATCGCTTTGCCCAGGATTGCGGTGAAACCCCACAGGATGACGCAGAAGTGGATCTGGAGCCAGGCACGCCTGGAAGACGTCGAAGGAGACATGGACTGCGACTATAGCCAATATTCGGCTGCGGGCACACGGGCGTTATAGAATCCGCAATCAAGAATATGGAGGCTCGGATATGACACCCAAGCTTTGGTTGGTGTTTTCCTTCCTGATCATCGGAACAGCCTGCACAGCGGGCAACACGCCGCCGGCTGCCGCGGATGCCCCCGATCCGCTGTCGGACGGCGCCGAAAATGTCAGGCTGGTGGGCCACCACGACCTGCAGGGGCGGACCGCGCTTGTGGTGACGACGAAGTCCGACCCGTTGAACGGGAACTGGGTTTACGTGGGACACCACGAGAGTTTCCGCGACGGAAAGCCGCTGCTCAACCCGATCACCGGGAAAATGGAATTCAACGGCACCTCCATTCTCGAAATCTCCGACCCTTCCAACCCGAAGCTCGTCTGGCATATTCCCAACGAGACGAACAGGAATTCGCGCGGCGTGTCGGTTGTCTATGACTATAAATTCGACTCGTCGGGCCGCGACTATTTGATCCGGAACTCTGAAACCCTCACCCAGGGCGAAACCGGACAGGACCTGAAGTATCAGATCTTCGACATCACTTCCAGGGACACCGATCCTTCGAAGATTGCGCTCGTGTCGGAGATCACGGGCACCCCGGCAAACTCGTGCGGTCCCGGCTGCGGCGGCAAGTTCATTCTTCGCGCCCACAAAGGCTGGTGGTCTGAGGACACCGGTTACTTCTATGCGGCGTCGGGAGAGCCCGGGTTCCGGAACGTGATCATCCAGATTTTCGACCTGAAGAATCCCAGGGAACCGAAACTGGTCGGCCGCGCATGGATTCCCGGATTGAAGGAAGGCGAGCCTGGTTATGAAGGACAGTACTCGCATCATCCGATCGTCGACGAGCAGAACAAGCGGCTCTACGTCGGCTATCGCAACGCCGGAGGCCAGGCTGCCTCGTTTGACATCTCCAACCCGGCCCAACCGAAGCTTGCATGGTCGATCGATATGAACCCGCCACATCGGGGGCCCCACTCCGTCTCGCCGATCGTTTACGACACAGTGCCGAACTTCGGGAAGAGTGCGCTGCCCCGCACCTATGCCTTCATCGTGGACGAGGCCGGCGCCGGAGACATCAAGCCGTGCCCGGAAGGCGTGCGTGCGGGATCGTACATGCTGGACATCACAACCGAGGCGAAGCCATTCCCGGTGTCGGTATGGCAGGTGCCGGTTGGCAATTTCTGCGATAAGGGCGGCCGCTTCGGGCCGCACCAATCAGCAGATACGGTGAACGGGAAGATCAATCGGTTCGACGACAAGATCGCCTGGCTTGCGTATTTCAATGCGGGAGTCCGCGTCGTTGATCTGAGCGATCCTTACAACCTGAAGGAAGTCGGGTTTTACATTCCGAAGACGAACAGCAACTCCTATGCAATCGAAGAAGGGCAGCCCGTCGTGATTCAGATGAACGACGTTGATATTGATCACCGCGGCCTGGCGTACGCATCTGATCGCGTGGGAACGGGATTGTTTATCCTGGAATACACCGGCAAAAAGCCTGTTCCCAATTAGCCGCGGAGCGGCGAAAGACCGTTAGCCTCGGGCGTCAGCCCGTGGTCGATCCAACGACCGAACATCAGCACCGGAGGTGCGACATAGCACGATACTTGGATGCTGTGCCGCCCCGCTGGGGCTGGACATCACATGATTGCTCGAACCCACGGGCTCACGCCCGTGGGTAACGTTCTTTCGCCGCTACGCGGCTTTCTTGGAAGGCAAGGAAGTTTGGAGCCCGGCCGCAATGCCCTACGGTAGTACGGCGACCTTGAGCTGGCCGTTTCTTTTCTTCATGTCCTGGAAGAGGGCTGGCAATTCGTGCAGGCGGATTTCTCCTGTCACGAAGTCGGCTGCTGAAACTTCACCGCGGACGATGGCGTCAAAAGCTTCCCGGACGAAGCGAGGCGTGTGGTGAAAGCTGGATTTGATCGTGATTTCCGAGTAGTGCAAGGCAGATGATTCGAATTCCACCCGCGTTCCGTGCGGACAACCGCCGAACAGGTTGACTGTTCCACCGCATCGAACCAATTTCAGCGCCCATTGCCATGTGGTCGGCGTCCCAACAGCTTCGATGACGGAATCGGCGCCAAGTTGCCGGTACGTCAGTTGCCGGACAGCGGCCGTCGGATCTTCTAACGTCGAAACATCAAAAGTGGCGATGGCGCCGAGGCGCTCCGCCGCCTTCATCTGGCTGCTTCGTCGTCCTATGGCGATTACGCGAACGCCGCGGCGCGAGAGAATCCGGATGAATTTCAGCCCGATGGGACCGCAACCGATCACAACGGTTGTGTCGCCAGGCCGGATGCCTGTTTCCTCGATGCCTCGCAACACGCAGGCCAGCGGCTCGACCAGCGCCGCATCGATGAATGACACGTGAGTCGGGATTTCCATGACGTTTTCGCGAAGGATGCGGCCGGGGAGCAGCGCGTATTCAGCGTAGGCGCCGTTAATGAAGACGAGATCCTCGCAAAGGTTTGCCTTGTCCCTGAGACAGAAAAAACACTGGTTGCAGGGAGCAGAGTTCGCCGGAACCACCCGCATGCCGGGCGGGAAGCGGTCTTTGACGGCATCTCCCGCCAGCTCGACCACGCCCGCCATTTCGTGTCCAAATATTGCGGGAGGCATGATCATCCTGGCGTGGTAGCCCTGTTTCCAGACCTTGAAATCGGTGCCGCATGTCAGGGCCACCTTCACGCGCACCAATACATCGTCGACGCCTACGGCTGGAATGGCTACTTGTTCGACCTTCAACGACTCGCGGCCATAAAGCACCGCCGCCATCATTTGCCCTGTACTCATGGCAGGATCACCAGCTTGAGAAAGTCGTCGGCCGGCTGGAGAGCCATCGTAAAAGCCCCTGAAATGGATTCCAGGTCAAATCGATGCGAAATGAGTTCACGGAACAACGCGCCATTTTCGAATACAAGTTCAGCGGAGCGTTCGTGCAGGTCCACGGCGGCGCTATAGCTGCCGAGGATTTCTTTTTCTTCGACTCCGACTGCAGATGCCTGGAACTGGATCTGCATCACCGGATCGTTCTGCGCAAACAGGAGAAGCCGGCCGCCGGGCCGCGCAATATCGAGGGCAGCGGGCACCAGCTTCGGACTGGGAGCCGCCAGCAGCACAGAATCGGCGCCCATGCCGCCGCGATACATTCGGACCTCTGCGGCCAGGTCTTCCGATTGAGGATCGAATGAAGCAGCGGCGCCGAAACGAACGCTGATTTTCCGCCTCGAGGGCAGGGGATCGCTGGTTAACACCGTTGCTCCCGCGTGCCGCGCCAGGAATGTAAGCAGGAGACCGATCGGTCCCTGGCCAATCACAAACACAACCTCACCACGTGTAACACGAGCCTTGCGGAGGGCCTTCAGGCATGTGTTTACGGGTTCAACAAAAGATGCTTCCTCGAATGTGACACCATCGGGAATACGAATCATGCCTCGCTGTACGATCCGTGGCATGACGCGGACGTATTGCGCGAACCCTCCACCATTCGGATCAAAACCCGCCGTCACGCCGACCTTCTTATATTCCGGGCATTGGGAAAACAGATGGCGCTCGCAATAAAAACAGGCGCCGCACGGGACGTGATGGAAACTGATGGCGCGATCTCCAACCGACCATCCTTCGACTCCCGCGCCCAGCTTAACGATAGTGCCTGCAATCTCGTGACCGAGAATCTGGGGTGGACGAACCAGGCCGTCCCGCACCTTCTTCACGTCGGTCCCGCAGATGCCGCAGGCTCGAACGCGAATCAGGGCTTCACCTTCAAAGATCTCCGGCACCGGAACATCTTCGACTGTGACCTGGCCAGGGCCGCGATAAACGCCGGCGCGCATTTGCGCGGGCACTGCGGAAATATTGGGCGGGCTGTCCGTGTTTAGAGGCGTCGTGCTCATTTATTTCATTTCCGGCTACATAAGGGACGCCGATACGCGACGGGCGGCATAGATGCCGGCAGCAGTGCCGGCGACCGAAAGGAAAAAGGCGGTCATCATTCCAACATGCTCGCCCAGCCACCAGCCAATACCGCTACCAATCGTCGCGCCAATGAAGCCCAGGGTCTTAGACATTCTCC
>CAMAWS010000156.1 GCA_945861845.1 Candidatus Sulfopaludibacter sp. SbA3
AATGAAATTTTCTGGAACTTGGCACGGGGCTGAAGCCCCGCGCCTACAAGCCACAAATGGCCTCCCACAAAGTTTTAGCATACGCCCGGGCTTGCCGGGGCCTGGCCAGCATACGTCCAAGCATGCCAGCGGCAATTGACGCCCTTACCAATGCAGCGGCGGCCGATCCGAAATGTTTCCGGGCGTACCGTGCCTGGTTTGAATAGTATGCGCGGGCAAAGTCTTCGGCGCCGAGCGCGCCGGCGCTATAACCGCCTTCATGCTGAAATTCCGCATGCGGAGCGAAGTAGATTTCCCAACCCGCGGCGTTAAGCCGCCGGCAAAAATCCACGTCTTCATACCAGGCCGGGTAAAACTTCTCGTCGAAGCCGCCCACCTGGTCGAAGGCGTCCCGCCGAACCATTAATGCCGCGGCGGCGGGCTGGTCGACCCGCACAATATTCCTGGCTTCCTTCAATGGTAGTGACATGACAGCGCGGCGGCCCAGGCCGAGGTTTTCGCGAATCATCGAGGCGGGAGTTGGAAATTTTCGGGGCAGGTACTTTTCGCCTACATAGCCCCCGACTGCTCCTGCGCGCGGGTGCGTGCTCATGAAATCGTCAAGTATTTCGACGGCTCCCGGCATGACCTGAATATCCGGATTGAGCACAAGAACGTGGGCGCCCTCTGTTGCCTGGAAGCCCTGGTTAACGGCGGCGGCGAACCCACGATTCACGCTGTTTCGAATGAAATGGACGCGGTCTTTGAAACCAACAGCGGGATCGAAAGATCCATCGTTGGAGGCATTGTCGACCACGACGATCTCGGCGCTCCCCGCCACAGCCAGCAGGGACTCCAGGCAGGCCTTGAGCCAGTCCCCGGAGTTCCAGTTTACGATCGCCACGCTGGTGGTCATCAGTCGTCTCCGGTCCTGGTTGCGAATACAAGCATGATGTCCGTGGGATTCACGCGAAATGTCAGGCGTGACACCCCCGGCAGCCGGGGTATGGCCGACATGCCTGGCAAATAGCGGGAAAGCCTGTTCGTAATCAACTCCAGGCTGGCGTACTTTCCAATTGCGACAGTTCGGTCCACCTTCAATCCTTCGTCCCTGAACAGTCTCGTAATGGTCCTGGGTTCGAAGAAGAAGTAATGCTCCGGAATGAATTGGCGCCAATGTCTTCCGAAGACCCTGAAAGCCAGCGACTGAATATTCGGCGTTTCGATGACAACAAGGCCCCCGGGCCTGAGCCGCTCGCGGATCGCGGCAATGAAGCGCCGGGGCGAATCCACGTGCTCGATGACGTGGAAGCTCGCGATGACATCGAAGTCCCGCCAGGGCGCTGTCTCCACCACGCCGGCGTGAACCGGGGCAACGAACCTTGCGAAGTCCGCGAGGTCGGGATTGGGCTCGACTCCAAACACGGCGAAATGTTCACGGGCGACCCGCAGGAAATCGCCTCGGGCGCACCCTACCTCGAGGAGCCTTCCGGAGCCGCAAAACGGGCGAATGAGGTCGACGCGCCAGCGGGCGTTCAGCGCCGCGAGACGTTGCTCTTCCGCAAGGGGGATATGCCGGAAATCAGAATTAGCCCGTCGAACGCGTTCAACCACATCGCCAGGCTTTTCAGATCCAGGACCGGATCCAAAGGTAAGCTGGGAGCGGCGGCGGCCGACGTATCGGAAGCCGCAGGAGCGGCATTCCACCAGCGGCCCATCCAGCCGCGCGGGCTCAAGGACGACGTTTGGATGCGTATTCCCGCAGAGGCCGCACGGGATTAATCCTGTTTCGACCATGCAAGCGTCTGGTCCCGGCGTGTGTACATGCGGTCGTAATAAGAAAGGTAGGCGGAGTTTTTTATCTCGCGGATCCACTCCTGGTTCGTCCTGTACCATTCTATTGTTTCGGCCAGGCCTCGAGCGAAATCGACTTCTGCCGACCAGTTCCATTCGCGTGTGATTTTAGAGCAGTCGATTGCGTACCGTCGATCGTGGCCGGGCCGATCCTTCACGAACTTGATCAGCGAATCGGGCTTGCCGAGCAAACGCAAAATCTCCTTCACGACCTCGATATTGGTTTTCTCGTGTCCGCTGCCTACGTTATAAACCTCTCCGGCCTTGCCGCGCTCAAGCGCCAGCCATACGGCTCGTGAATGTTCGTCCGCGAAGATCCACTCGCGAACGTTAAGCCCGTCGCCGTATATGGGCAGGGGCTTGTCGTCCATCGCGTTCGTAATCAGAACAGGAACCAGCTTTTCGGGAAACTGGCACGGACCGTAGTTGTTCGAGCAGCGCGTTATCACGACGGGAAGGCCGTACGTCTTGTGAAACGCCATCGCCAGAAGATCGGCTCCGGCCTTGCTTGCCGAGTATGGACTGCTGGGATCAATCGGACTGTCTTCCGTGAACGCGCCGACAGGACCGAGGCTCCCATAAACCTCGTCTGTCGAGATCTGGACGAACTTCGATACGCCGGATTGGAGCGCCTGCTGCAGCAGGCAGCGAGTGCCGTCGATATTTGTCCTTATGAACGGCGACGCGTCCTCTATGGAGCGGTCCACGTGGGTTTCCGCCGCAAAGTTCACGACGGCATCGATCCGATTGCCTTCGAACACCGCCCGGACATCGTTCGACGACGCAATATCGCCGCGGACAAATTGATAGCGCGGGTCGTTCGACACGGTCTCCAGGTTGCGAAGATTGCCCGCGTATGTCAGCAGGTCGAGGTTGACGATCTCGATGCCTGGCTGCGTGCGAAGTAAGTATCGAACAAAGCTGGAGCCGATGAACCCTGCCCCGCCTGTTACAAGAATCTTCATTTATTGGGCTCTCAAGATCGAGGCGGAATCCTGCAGGACGCCTTGGTGCATCTCCTCCGGATTGCCCTCGTGCTGGCTGGCGACAAGAATGTTCGTTCGAATCAGGGAGTCGAATGTGCCCGCGTCGGACCACCAGCCATCGATAATGTCGTACGTCATTTCGCCGCGCTGGATATAAGCATTATTCACGTCCGTAATCTCGAGTTCGCCACGGCCGGATGGTTTCAGGGTCTTGATGATTTCGAATACGGCCGGGTCGTACATGTACAGGCCGGTAACGGCGTAGTCCGACTGCGGCACTTTCGGCTTTTCCTCGATTTTGACAATACGATCGCCGCTGATGATGGGCACGCCGAATCTCTGGGGATTCTGAACCTTCTTGAGATGGATTTTCGCGCCACGGCCGCGGCTCTTGAAGTCGTCAGCGGACGTCCGGAAAGGCTTCTCGTAGATGTTGTCGCCAAGAATCACGCATATCGGGTCATTGTCGGCAAAGTACTCCGCCAGCGAGAGGGCCGCTGCGATTCCTCCCTCTCCTTCCTGGTAGGTGTAGTCCAGATGTTTGAGGCCGAACTGCTTCCCGTTGCCCAACAGGCGGAGAAAGTCGCCTGCGCTGTTGCCGCCAGTAACGATGAGAATCTCGGAGATGCCCGCATCAACAAGAGCCTGGATCGGGAAGTAAATCATCGGCCGGTTATACACGGGCAGAAGGTGCTTGTTAGTCACCTTCGTGAGCGGGTTCAGACGGCTTCCGAGGCCACCTGCTAAAACGATTCCCTTCATTTGTTGGCCCCTTAATTCTTAAAAAATGCCTGAAATCCTTTATGTAATTCCCAAAGATCGACTTTCGACGACACGTCATACGGCGAATGCATGCTCAGAATGCCGATGCCCACGTCCATGACGTCCATATTCTGCCCGGCAAACCACGAGGCGATCGTGCTGCCGCCGTAACCGGCATCATAGGAGTGCGTTTGCCAGCGGATCTTCTCGCGATCGAGCAGAGAGCGAATCTTCGCAAAAAACTCGGAATTGCTCTCCCTGCCGGCGCCGTACTCTTTCACCACTAAACCATAGCCCAGGCGAGCAGAGATATCCTGGTTCGTGGGCTGTGGGAAGTTCGGATCGATCGCCGTTGTGCAATCCGACACCAGGACCTGCGTTCGGGAGTACGCGCGGCGCAGCATGAGGTCGTTGTACTCATTGCCTTGCTGGGTATAGATGATCTCAGAAACCAGCGTGCTGAACCACTGGGAGTTCACTCCGGTGTTCCACGATCCGACTTCCTCGTTGTTGACGGCATAGGCAACCGATGTGAAGCGAGGCGTCTGGATTTCCGCTATCGAGCGCAGGCTGACCCATCCGGTGGATCGATCGTCATGCCCGTAGGCGCCGACGAGCGCGCGGTCCAGCCCGACATCGCGAGGCATTATTGCCGGCACGATCTGGAGATCGGCAGACAGAAAATCCTTCGCCGTCAGGCCGTATTGCTGGTTGAGCAATGCAAGGATTCGGTCGGTCGCAGACTTCTGGCCGGCTGCTTCGTCTGCGGGAAGCGACCCGATAATCGGATCGAGCTCTTCGGTCTTGATCACGTCCGCCTGCGTGCGGTCACGAAAGTCACGATCGACATGAGGCGCCAGGTCGGGAACGAGCAGGACCGGATCGTCGGGCTTGTTTCCGATATCGATCCAGACCACGGTCCCATCCGCCTTGTCGACCCGGCCGATGATCGCCAGCGGAACGTTCACCCATTGATAGTTCTTGATGGTGCCGTGTACCTGCGTATCGACAAGCGCGATCTGGTTGCTTTCGCGGAACGGCCTTGTCTTGAATTCAAGCCGCACCGAGTCGATGTGTGTATTCACAATCCGCATGCCGTTTTCGACCGGCTCGGTACCGATGATGAACAAAACCAGCGTGCGGTCCCTGTTTACGGCATACCAGCGCGAACCCGGCCTGAGATCGGCCTTCGCAAGGTTAGCCTGCCACTTCCTGAAGCCGCGGGCCTCCGCGAAGTTGACTCCCTCGCGGACGAAGAACATCTCCGACTTAGCCCTTCCCATGAAATCCTTGAAGTCATCGGCGAACTTCATTACCTGGTCACGCTCCGCCGTCATGAGCCGGGGCCAGGCCGAAACAAAGCCCACATCCTGGGTCCATGCCCTGGGGGTGCTGGCCAGGATGGCGCCAGCGAGAACGAGGCAGGCAATCCAGCCCATGGGGATTTTCATGAGGGTTCTCATCGCCATACTCTATCCGGAAAACACCAGGTCCCTGAACAACTTTTCATATGCATCGGTTACCGCATCCCACGAATACAGGGCCTTCGCCCTTGCCAGCGCTTTGTCCCGGTAATGCGCCACCAGCGCAGGATCGCTGACAGTGGCCTGAATCTGGCGCGTGAGGCTCTCGGAATCACGAAAGAACAGTCCGCAATCGCCCACAACCTCGCGGTTCTCAGGCGTGTCGTACACGATAACGCAGTTGCCGGCCCCCATGCCCTCGATGAGCGCGGGATGAGTGCCTCCAACTTCGGTGGCGTGAATGTAGACAAAAGCATGGGACTGCAGCTCGCGATATCCGGCTCCATAAATCGCGCCGGGAAAGCGAACGCGGGGATCGCGAGTAAATTTCACCCGGCCGATGTACTCCTTTGCATATGGAGCGTCGCCGACGATGAGCAACGGCATGGTGACAGAAACCTTCTCGAACGCCTGTACAACAAGGTGTGCATTGTTCTCAGGCTCGAGCCGGCTCACATAGAGAAAATAGTCCCGCGGCTTCACGCCCAGCTGATCGAGGAGCGCCGTCGTTGAAACCCGCTCGCATTCGGCTCCATACGCGATCATCACGGAAGGCGCGCCATACTCCTTCATGTAGTACTCACGAATGACAGTGGCATCCGTGACGATGACATTCGGAATCCGCGTCGCCAGGTACTCGGACACACGGTAGTGCGCACGCCCGGCGATTCCCCATTTCTTTCGCTTCCGTTCAATTCCGTCGACGTTCAAAACCACCGGGGTCGCGGCAAGCCGGGGAACCACCGCAAACAAGGCATTGGCCGCGTTGCACATGAGGATGCAATCGAAACGGCGCGGAAGCGCGTGAAGCACGGAGATGAAAGTGTGGAATACGGTGTCGAGGTATTTCGTCGGAATCGTGGGAAGTATCGCCAAATGGACACCTTTATAAGACGGCTCTGAATGATGGATGTTGTTGGAGCGGCAGTAAACGGTAACCTCGTGTCCACGCGCGGCAAGCCGCACGGACAACTCCTCCGCGAAAGTCTCAAAACCCCCGTAGTTCGCGGGAATGCCGCGGGTCCCGACGATGGCCAGTTTCATCGCACCGGATTATAGTCTATGCTCAGGCCCACGCATGAAGGACCTCCTCTCGCACCTCGAGCAGAAGCTTCCAGAGTCGCTTCTCCTCCTCGAACAGATGGTAACGATGGAATCACCGAGCTTTGAAAAGCGGCTGGTGGACGAATTCACGTCGTTTCTCGGCAACCGGTTTCATGAAATCGGCGGGCAGGTTGATTTCATCGCCGCCGAACGCTTCGGCAAGCACTTGCGCGTGCGGTTTCCAGGCCGTTCTGGCAGTTCTGAAGGCCGCATCCTTCTGCTCGGCCATACCGATACAGTATGGCCGGCCGGCGAGATCCAGAAACGTCCGTTCAGGATTAATGGCAACCGGGCAACCGGTCCGGGAGTCTTCGACATGAAAGCCGGCATCGTGCTCATGTGGATGGCTCTTTCGGCCCTTTCGGAATTGAAGGCACTGCGAGGGGGACTCGCGCGATCCGTCACGGTGCTGTTGACGAGCGATGAGGAGGTCGGCAGCAACACATCGCGTAGCCTTATCGAATCCGAAGCAGGTAAATCGGGCGCTGTTCTTGTACTGGAACCTTCGCTTCCGGGCGGAGCCCTGAAAACGGCTCGCAAGGGTGTCGGCCGGTTCACGCTGAAGGCAATCGGGAGAGCGGCTCATGCCGGCATCGATCCGTCGAGAGGGATCAACGCGATCGAGGAAATTTCGCGGCAGGTCATAAAACTACAGGGTATGAGCGGCACGGGTGGCACAACCGTCACGGTAGGCGTGGTTCAGGGTGGAACCAGATCGAACGTCGTGCCCGCAGAAGCCGGCATCGAGGTGGATGTGCGCGTTGCATCAATGGAGGAGGCGGATCGAATTACGAAGGCTATCCGATCGCTGACGGCTGAACTGCCTGGAGCGCGCCTGGAAGTAAGAGGGGCCATCAGCAGGCCGCCGATGGAGCGGACTGCGGAGACAGTCCGCCTTTTCAAGATCGCTCAAGGCGTAGCGGCGGAGATTGGAATCGATTTGAAGGAAGGATCCACGGGCGGAGCCTCCGATGGAAACCTGACCGCCGCAATGGGTATCCCGACGTTGGACGGCCTTGGTGCCGTTGGAGATGGCGCCCATGCCGTAGACGAATATATAGAAATCGAATCGCTTGCGCACCGCGCGGCCCTGCTCGCCGGAATGATAGAGCGTCTGAATTGCGGGGACGCACCCCCGAATTCTTGAAGTACAGAATTCGGGGGTGCGTCCCCGCAATTCAT
>CAMAWS010000157.1 GCA_945861845.1 Candidatus Sulfopaludibacter sp. SbA3
AAAGGAATCGATCCGAAGGCGGCCACGGAACATAGACCTACCATATTCTCACCTCAAAACGAGCGGTCATTCAGAGAATGACCGCTTCACGTCCCACTTAAAGAGTTATCGCAGGCAAGAGAGAACCCCGCTGTGTCGACCCGAATCTAAACCGGCAGCAGGAACCGCTCCTCGTCGTAGCCAGTCTCTGTTGGAGTCAATTGGATCACCGTATGGAGAGGAACCTGGAGGTATGGGCACTCATCCTGTGGCTTGCCCATCAGGTATCCATAGAGCGCCCGGAGTACGGCCTGGTGAGCGACAATGAGCACCGGGGAGCGCAGCCCTTCAAGCTCCACGATGACTGGATCGAGCCGAAGGATCACGTCCGCGTAGGATTCGCCCCTCGGATAGCGATAGCGAAACTTGTTGCCGGCGCGCGAGGCGAATTCTTCCGGCCATTGCGCCTTGATTTCCTCGTAGGTGAGGCCGTCGCAGACGCCGGCATCGATCTCGTCGAGGGCCCGCAGGCTCTCCGTTTCGTGTCCGATGGCAGCTGCCGTCGCCACGGTTCGCTGCAGCGTGCTCGTCCACACAACCGGTTCAATCGGCCGCTCCCGCACGAAATTCGCCAGCGCCTCAGCGTACTTCCTGCCGCGTTCGGTGAGCGGAGCGTCGCCCCCGATACGGTCGGCCAGATTGAATTCGCTCTCGCCGTGCCGGCTGAGCAGGATGGCCCGTTCGGTGGGCCGGATCTGCATTAGAAAGAAGGCCAACCGCGACGAAAGGTATCCTTCGATGCGGTTCGATATAACCTGCCTGCCCGCGTCGACGACCTTCACATAGCTGCCTTCCTCGTCTTCGACGGGCCGGTAGGTTCGCTCGTACTGGGCGATGCGGCCGCGAAAGTCTCGAAATGCGTCATCGGCCGACATGCCGGCGTAGTCGGGCAATCCGAGTTTGTTGCGGCGGACATTCGCGTCGATGATCTTTGGATCGTCGCAAATGGTTTCCACGAACAGGACGCCGACGCCCGCGGCCGAACATTCCTTGCGAATGATATCCCGCCGCGTCCGGTCCGCATTCGTCGCGTCGTAGATACCGACCTCGCCGTCCTTCTTGAACCAGGCCAGGAGGTCGTCCAGCGCAGCCATCGCAAAACCCTCCCGCTCCTCGCGGGTCGCTTCATTGTCTGGCGCAAAATACTCCGCGGGCTGCTGCGCCCCGGCGCGCGCGCGCCGGTAGTCGCCAACATTCACCCACAGCGTGCTGTACCCGAGCCACGAAAGGTACCGCTGGAGTTTCCGGGCCACAAAGGTCTTCCCTCGCGCCGGCAGGCCCACCATGACAACCGCAATCTTCTGTCCACCATGCCTCTGCAAAACCATGGCGCCATCTTACGACGAAAACTTCCGGGATTAGAAACGGAGACCGCGCACGATGCTGCGGTGTCCGATGACAGCCGGATTATCTCTTCGGTTTCCAGTTCAGGATAACGGTGATCGGAGACGCGTCTTCATCCGTCACCGTATTCATCAGGAAACGCTGGCCGTCTGCAGACACGACGTACTGCTGCCTGGCAGTCCCTTGCACCGCGCCGCCAATTCGCGTGGCGAAAAGCGGAACTGGCGCTCCGGCTTCAAAGGTCTGGCCGCTTGAAGAAAGGTTCATCGGTACCGCCATGATCCTGCCGTCCAGCGTGATGTAGAACAACTCCCTGCCGTCGCTTCGCCACCGTACCTGTGCACCGCCGTTCGTTGAAATTGTCGACTTGACGCCAGGCCCCGGAAAGGACTGCATATATATTTCAAAGCGTCCTGATTCGTCGGACTGATAGGCGATCCATTTCCCATCGGGAGAGAACTGCGCGTCCCGTTCCTGGAAGTTCGTCTGGACTACCATGAATGGCTTTCGATCGCCGCCTGTCGGAAGTGCCCAGATGTCGTGGTTGGTTTCCGGATCGGTGCTCCGAAAAAGCAGAAACGTTCCGTCGCGCGACCAGTCCGTCGCTACTTTGTTCTGTTCGGTCGCCAGCAGCAGTTCATCACTTTCGTTGCCGCTGACAGCCTTCTGGTAAAGATCGAAGACACCCTTCCGGGGCGATGAAAAAACAACGCGGCTGCCGTCCGGCGACCAAATGGGTTGATTCTCGCTCGTCAGATCCGATGTGAAACGCCCGAGTACGCCGCGCACCGTTTCGAGGAACCAGATGTCTGAATTCTGATCGAGCGCCACGCGGAGGCCGTCCGGTGAAAGTGATGGATTCAGCCCGAAGAGGGGACTGCCCACTTTTCCAATTTCTTTTCCGGACCGGTCGAACCATGTGAATTGGCGAAGAGCAGCGGAGCCTGTCCGATAGATCAGCGGACCGGCGCTGGATGCGGAGAAAGCGGCTCCGCCCGTACCACCGGCGACCCTCACCTGTTCGGCGACCGGCAATGGATCTCCGCTCAGTTCCAGGCGGACCGGATCGAAGTCCTGCGCAAACAAGGTCCCCTGCCGGATGAAGAGCAACTGCCCGGAGGAGGCATACACAGCGCGCGCCTCCGAATCGAGCAGGCGGCGGGTCTCCGGTTCGCCAAGCTTGCCGGCATAAACGCCACGAACTTCCGGGGCACCCCTGACGTAGTAGAGAAAGTGCTGCCCATCAGGAAGAAACTCCGGGAAGCTATGGCCCGCCTGCAGGGAGCCCTCCAGTTTGGTGACGGACTTCGGTTCGCCGCCTGCGGCGGGGATTGCAAAGATCGGACCCATCGAACCCGCGTCGGGAGTAAACAGGATCGTGCCCTCACGGTTCCAGCTTCCGCCGCCGCCATTGGGAGCGCTGGCCAGGACCTGCATCGATCCACCATCGATGTCCATCCGCTTCAATTTGAAATCCGCAAAAAAACCAATCGACCTGCCATCCGGCGACCAGAATGGGCTGGAAGCAAAGTCGGTTCCCGCCAACGGCCGCGCCGAAACGTCATCAAGCGAACGCAGCCATAATCGGTCTATGCCGTCGGAGGCGGACACGAAAACCACCTTCTGTCCGTCAGGGGAAATGGCCAGCGACTGCGAATTCGTGCTGGTCGGCACGCCGATTTCAAGACGCACTTCGGACGCCGGAGGAGCCACGCGGAAATCCAACACCGCGAGGACCACAGCAATAACCGCCACAAGTGACAGCGCCAAGCCCCACGCAAACCGCTCACGGCGTCTTGAAATTTTCTCGACGATCTCTGCGGTGGAACTGTCCGATTGCAGCCCACCCTGCGCTTCTTCGATTTCAATGCGCAGATCCGCAGCGCTGTGCATGCGGCGGTTGTGGTCGCGCTGCAGGCAGCGCCGGAGCAATAAGCGGACGGCTGGTGGAGTCGCTTTCGGCAGAAGTGTCCAATCCGGATCGATTCTTGTGATCCCGCCCAGCGTCTCCGCCAGAGTCTCTCCCCGGAACGGGGACTTACCCGTCAGCATCTCGTAAAGCACGACACCGAATGCCCAGATGTCGGAGCGCGCATCCGCCTTCTTTCCTTTCGCCTGCTCCGGCGACATGTACTCCGCCGTTCCCAGGAGTGCGCCCGGCGTCACGCCACTCACGAGCGTTGGCGAACCGGACAAATCGGAACCCGGAGCCGGCTCCTCGAACATCCGGGCGAGCCCGAAATCGAGAAGTTTCACTCTTCCTTCCGGGGTGATTTTGATGTTGGCGGGCTTGAGATCCCGGTGGACGAAGCTTTTGTCGTGCGCGGCTTCAAGCGCTTCGCAGATTTCCTTCGCAATGATGAGGGCTTCGTCGATGGGAACTGCGCCGAGCTTCAACCGCTCCTCGAGAGTCTCGCCCTCCACAAGTTCAAGGACAAGAACCCGCAACTCTCCGAAATTCGCCAGGTCGTAAATTGTGGAAATGTGGGGATGATTCAGCGATGCCAGGATTTCGGCCTCGCGCTGGAACCGCGCAAGGCGCTCTGGATCTCGGGAAAACTCCTCGGGCAACACCTTGATCGCAACCTCGCGCTTCAGCTTTACATCCAGCGCCCGATACACCTCTCCCATGCCGCCGGAACCCAAAGGCTCCAGGATTTCATACGAACCCAGTTTTGTTCCCGCGCTGAGTACCATGGCTGGCGGCGATTATACGAGATTCCACGATGGGCGCAGAATTATCGCGATGGGCTTCGAAAGGCCGCTGGCAAGTCAGACGCTCCGTTCTCCAAAGCGCATTTTTCCACAAAACCTGCAGGGTAGAGCGAGCCCGTGCCGCGGATGTCGAACCCCCGCCCGGCCAGGCAACGGTGACCCGCCACTGGTTCGTTGATATTCACTTGTCCGGAAAGCCACCTGCGAGTGACTACATGCCGGGGGTGCGCCGGATTGACGAAAAGAATTCCCGGCGGTTGGAAACCGGCCTGTATTCCCGCGGACTGCTCAGAATTGGTATAGTGGCGCCACTGGAGGAACCAATGGCAAATTATGATGTTGTTTTTGAAGGTGGTGGCGCCAAAGGCATCGCGTTCGTCGGCGCACTAGAAGTGCTGCAGCAACGCCAGCACACCATTCGGCGGGCAATCGGAACGTCCGCTGGTGCAATAACCGCGACTCTCTGCGCTGCGGGATACGCTCCCGCCGAACTGCTCAGTGCAATCATCGAAAAGAAAGACGGGAAACCGCGTTTCACATCGTTTATGGACATACCGGAGGCTCGCGACTTTTCTCCTGCCATGCAGGCAGCGAGTCTCACGCAAAAAGTGCTCAACGATATCAACCTGCCTGGATTTCCGGAATGGGTTGAAAAGAAAATTGACGTGGCGCTAATGAAGGAACTGCTCCAGCATCGCATCTATGCCCGCTTGTTCTCGTTCATCGAATGCGGCGGTTTCTATTCGGGCCGAACGTTCCTGGCCTGGATGCAGGAGAAACTTGCGGCCAAAGGCATAGGTCCCAACGACACGCTGGCGGATTTCGCGGCAAAAAAGAAAGACACGGACCTGTCCATGGTCGTCTCGGATACGACGGACATGGAGATGCTGGTATTGAACAATCGTACAGCTCCGAATGTTCCTGTCGCCCATGCCGTTCGAATGTCCATGAGCATACCGTTCGTCTGGCAGGAAGTGATCTGGCAGCAAGCGTGGGGAACGTACATGGGACGCGCCAAGGAGGGCAACATTGTCGTCGACGGTGGCCTGCTGTCGAACTTTCCGATCCGATTGATCGCCGAAACAGACGCTAATATCGAGCAGATAATGGGCAGTGCCAATCCGAACGGCGCCGGGAACCTGGGACTGTTGATCGATGAAAGACTCCCCGTCCCGGGCGCAGCCAATACCGACAAGACGCCGGAACCCGGATCAAGTCTCCGTACGATCAAGAGAACTTCACGCCTCGTGGACACAATGATGGGAGCTTCGGATAACGAAGCAATCTTGAATTTCTCGAAATACGTCTGCCGTCTACCTGCAAAAGGATATGGGACTCTCGAGTTCGACATGACCGAAGGAAGACGCGAGGCGTTCCTGGAGGCGGCGCGCACCGCTATGAAAAATCATCTGGGCGCTGCGGTCTCCGCGACGGGATCAGGCAACTGAATTATTCAGTTCGAGATATGTCAATGAAAAGCCGGCTGAGGCGAGCCGGCCTGAAATGAGGCGGCCCTGTAGCGGGTCCGCCTCACCTCTTTTGCTATTTTGCGCTGCGCCACAGCCGTTCTCCTTGTACAACAAACATCCGAAGGCCGCCTGACATTTGAATTCGATCAAGTTTCACTCTTGCATCGTGTGCGCGAGACGTGCGGATTCCCGCGCGCATAAAAGCGCCACGGTTTGTCCCTGTATTCCCCTGCATAGTCAACGCCGACTCTAGGACTGGCGATAACCGGCCCGGGATCGAAACCGCTGTCTTCGATCCACAGTTTCTTTCCCGCGAGGTCTTCACGGTTCAGCGACTTGTCCACGGACATGGCCTTGCACAGCTTACCCGGGCCGCTCGCGATATCGATGTCGCGCTGCGCTTTGTTTCTTAAGGCGCGCATGACTTCAATGTTTCCGAGCGGTTCCAGCGCGCGTATGAGAACTGCGGCAGGATACCCCTCCCGCTCGGTCACGACGTTGAGGCAATAGTGAAAGCCATAGATCATGTAGACGTACGCGTGTCCGGGCGGACCAAACATGACATCCGTGCGCGGCGTCCGGCCCTTCGAGGCGTGACAGGCAAGGTCGTTCGGCCCGACATACGCCTCGGTCTCGACGATTCTTCCTGAAAGGTTCCTGCGGCCGAGACGGCGAACGAGGATTTTGCCCAGGAGATCGCGGGCAACTTCAAGGGTTGGGCGATCGTAAAACGAGCGATCCAGCTTCACGTGACCTCCGGCGACAGTCGGTTGCGGACAGCCGCCTGCAAGACCCCGTCGGGCCATTCGGCAAATTGCCTCAGTCCCTCTGCGGCGGCGATGAGAATGTCGCAGTATGGGTGTTGTGTAAACCTGCGCAGCCATCAAGCAGACGATCTTAACTGGGCAAGAACCTCAGGAGGGGAAATCCACTATTCCCCCTCCATTCATTCAACGTTTCACTTCGCGCGGACGGAAGTGCATCAGGAACGATTCAACCAGAATTAACGCTATTGTGCCAGAGAAGCGGCCTCCAACTCTGCAACGCTGACCTGCCAGGAAACCTTTGCTCCCGGGCGGCCGCCGGCAATCTTGAAACGTCCGTCCTGCACTTCCTCTGCAATGTACAACGACGCGCCGGGAGCGCCGATCGCTGTAAGCTGATACTGGAAATCACCGGGAACTGCATCAAATGCGAGCGGAATGGTTACCCATGCTTCCCCGTTGGCATCGAGAACGGCAGTACCTTTGCCGGTCTTATCGGCGGCAGCCCTCAGTAACTCGTTTTCGCGCTGCAAGTCCGCCGTCCGCTTTTCCACCGCCTTCAGGGCAAGCATCATGATCCCGTCGATGTCACTGGACATGATGGTTGTTGGTGTTCCGATGATGCCCAGCCCGTCATTTCCAAATGCTGCGTAGAAGTCCTGTGCCATCGGTCCGTAGTGACGGAATTGCTTCGCGTCGTGACCGATGTAGTTCCAGCTCGTGACATCCAGGCTTCCGACCTTCTTCAGCACTTCTTCCGCATTGACCGCCCGGAAATTCTCCTTCTTGTTCCTGTCCGAGGTAACCGTAAGGCCAACCTGCGCTTCGAGGACGGTGACTAAGTCATTGCCTAATCGTATTTTGTTGCTGGCATCGACAATGGCACCGTTTCCAATGGCTGTGGCGTTGGTTAGATTGTCCGTCGAGACATCTGCGAAGTAGCCGACGGCCGTGTTGTAAAAGCCGGTGTTGTTATTAAACAGAGCATCGAATCCGATGGCCGTATTGCCTTCGCCCGTCGTGTTGAACCGCATGGCCTGTTGCCCGGTGGCCGTGT
>CAMAWS010000158.1 GCA_945861845.1 Candidatus Sulfopaludibacter sp. SbA3
GGTGCGTCCCCGCAATTCATCCCCGCCGGAGAAACGTCTTTACACGGTCCGATCGCCGTATCTAGAATGAAGTGTTGACTAGACGTGGTGGAAATCATCTGTAGTACCTCAGCACCTTCAGAACTGAAGGTGCATTTTTATTTGCTGTCTGGCAGGCACGCCTAAACGGCTATGAAGTCGCTCTTCTATGTCGAGGAAGACTTTGTTGCCAGTCTTCTGAAAGACTATTTCGCAGGCAACGGCAATACGGCGCAGCCAGTCAAGCGGGGGACGAACGGCAATCTTGGCGAGCAGATAGCCAGGAGTTCGATTGACCTGTTTCTCGTTCAATCCGAGGATCCTGAAAAGCTGGCTGGGATCCTGGAGGCCGTCCGCCAGCAAGGCCGCAAGGTTGCCACGCTCGTACTGACCTCACACGCCGACCGGCTCTCCGAGAAGCACAGGAATTTCGCCCACTGTGTTTCGCTCCAGGAACTGCTGGAATCAAATCTGCGATGGCACATCCGGCTGGCACGAACCATGCGCAGGGTGGAGGAAGTGCGTGCGCACTTCCAGGACGCGGAATCGATCGTCATCCTGTTACAGGACGATCCCGATCCCGACGCCATAGCGAGCGGTCTTGCGCTGCGGCAGGTGCTTGGGCGCAACAAGCAGACGGCGCCACTGGGCTCCTTTGGAAGAGTGACCAGGCCTGAAAATATCGCGATGGTGAAACTGCTCGAGATTGAAATTGAGAAGGTCACGTCGCAGAGTCTGCTGGAGGCCGACCGGATAGCCGTAGTGGACCTTCAGCCTCCTCACCTTGCCAACCCGCCCGAGCAGGTGGATCTTGTCATCGACCATCATCCGGAGCAGTTCACATACAAAAGTCACATAAAGGACATTCGACCGGGATACGGCGCGACGTCCACGATACTGTTCGAGTACCTTCTCTGTATAAACGCCAGCATCCCAACGCGTCTTGCCACGGCAATGCTTTACGGAATCAAGAGCGACACGTTCTCGCTCTCGCGCGAGGTTAACGAATGGGATGTCGAGGCGTTTTCCCACCTGTATCCCCTGGCAAACCAGAACCTGATGCGGCGAATCGAGCGTCCGGAGCTGCCCCCGGCCGCCCTTGACGCGCTCAGCCATGGCCTTAAGAATCGCCGCATCATCGACAAGGTCGCCTTCGTTCATCTCGGCCGTGTCGAGCGCGACGATCTCATTCCGCAGATGGCGGATTTCGGCCTGTCATTCGAGGGAATCGAGTGGGCCTTCGTAAGCGGCATTTACGAAACCAATTACATAATTTCCATCCGGAACGTGGGTTATGTCCGGGCCGCGGGACGCGTTATCAAGGATGCGTTCGGCGGCATTGGTTCGGCGGGCGGGCACGCCACCATGGCCAAGGCCATCATTCCGCTTTCCCAGATTTCCCAAGCCTGGGAAATCGAGCCGCGAAATATCCGCGCGATCAATCGCAAGGTTGAGCAGGAATTTCTCCGAAGCCTGCACAGCACAAAGTAAATTACGGAATCATGAGCGGCTACGAATGCAAGCCCGACAGGGTGATCCTGGATAGCAGAAAGAGATTTTAAGCGCGGGGATGTGCGCCTAAACCAACGACGCGTGTAACTTCCCTGTGCGGCTGCTCAATCATCATGACTGGCGCGCGTGCAATACAGGCGATGTGGTCGAGGAAAAGAGTGACTGCACCGGGCGTCGCGAGAAGATAGTTCGAAAAGCTCCATCGGCACGCCCGGGCCATCGGGTGAAGGGGGCTAACCAGCCAGCCTCGGACCGAATCATCGGTCGCTCTCGGCATGGCCGCAGACCACGACGCGATGTTCATGGTTTCGAGGGCAGCCGCCGCATCCCGGGCCGTTTCGATCAGGATCGGCTGTTCGTTCGCATGAGCGCAATACCAGAATGGCCGCACCGGCGCACCGAACCGCGGCAAATCTTCCCGCGCCACAGCAAGCGAGACGTTGCTCCGTCCCTCGACAAGCTTCCTGACAATTTCAAATCGCCCCCAGCCCCGATCGTCGAGAGTCTCTGCGCCTGTCATCGCGTCGAGACTCTTGTCCCAGCGCTCGCCAATCTTCAGCCCAGCCTTTACTGCGGATGCAAACGGCAGTGCGCCGGACCAGACGAGTGCCGACAAGAGCGCTGTCCCCATGACCTGAAAACGCAATGGAACGTCGACTGCGCGGTGACTCAGCCATTCGAGAAGAGAGGACTGGAAAACGAGATTCTCAATCAAGCGAGGTTGAACACGATGATAGTCGTACGGCTTGCCGAAGAGACGCCGGGTCTCGACCATCGCATCAAGGGAAAGGTTGCCTTCCTTAACCCATGTCTCGCGCACTGCAGCAATCGTCGAATCAAAATAATGATCGAGATTGTGAAGTGTGTGGAACGTAAAGACATCCCATCCGGTCAGTTTCGATGAATGAATTATCCGCTGGCGAATCGTGGTGAGCGCGTCTATTTCGTTGAACCAGCCCATTGCAATGCTTTCTCCGGGAAGAAAGTTATACAACGCTGGAACGATGAGTGTAGCTGGACTTGCGATCGAGCATCCGCCCATCCATCGAGGCAGTCCGCGAAGGGCAGACGCCTTCCACCGGAAGCCGCTGCGCGTCGGCGTCGGCACAGGATAAGCGCGCGTCTTCCAGGCACAGTGCGACTTCGCTGGCAGAGGCACTACTGGATGCCCGTCACTATGGTGTTTTTGATCACTCACTAACATATGATGCCCACCGGCATTAAGCAATTCGTGAGCCAACCCCTAAATTACTGGAATGGCGGGTATTCTAACCAACAGTCCTACAAAAAGGAAACTTTTTGTTACAGGAAAGGAGAAAATTAGAAAAATACAGGAACTATTGGAAATAAAAGCCTTTAGCTGATCAACCAAGTTGGTTTTCCACATCCGCCTTAGAGCGCCTGTGGAAAACTATGCGCTGGTTTTCAGGTATCATCTCCGGCCATGAAACCGCTCGACGATCTTTTTATTTTGGATCTCTCCCGGGTTTTGTCTGGCCCGGTATGCACGATGCTGCTGGGAGATCTGGGCGCCGAAATTCTCAAGGTGGAACCTGTCCCGCTGGGCGACGACAGCCGGCAGTGGGGACCTCCGTTTATCGGAGGTATCAGTACGTACTTCCTTTCCGTTAATCGAAACAAGAAAAGCCTCGGGCTCAATCTTAAAGCCAATGAAGGCAAGGAAATCCTGTGGAAGCTGATTGAACGTGCGGACGTGTTGCTCGAAAATTTCAGGCCAGGCGTCCTGGCGAAATTGGGTTTCGGTTATGAAGCTGTTGCGGCGCGAAATCCCAGGCTTGTTTACTGCTCGATTTCCGGATTCGGACAGACCGGGCCTTATCGGGATCGGGCCGGATATGACGTGATCGCACAGGGTGAGTCCGGGGTAATGGATCTGACCGGCGATCCGGACGGACCGCCCCAAAAGCTTGGCGCATCACTTGCAGACATCGTAACCGGGATGTTTGCGTTCCAGGGAATCGCCGTATCGCTGCTGGCGCGTCATAGAACGGGCATGGGACAGCATGTCGATGTCAGTCTTCTTGACAGTATGGTGTCCACGCTAACCTACCAATCGCTCATTTATCTGACGACCGGCCGTTCGCCGAAGCGAATGGGAACAAGGCACCCGTCGATCGTGCCTTACGAGGCGTTTCATGCAAAGGACGGCTTCGTCAATATTGCGGTGGCCAACGAGAAACAGTGGGCAAACTTCTGCTCAGTGCTTGGCCTTTCTGAGACCGCGACGGATCCACGCTTCACGAGCATGCGAGGCCGCGTAGAGCACTACGACGCGCTCAAGCCCATCCTTGACAGCGCCATCGGCGCATTGACCAGGTCGGAAGTGATTGCCCGCTTGACGGGCGTGGGTGTTCCGGCAGGCCCCATCAATACGGTCGGAGAAATCATGGAGGATCCCCATATCCATGCACGCGACATGATTGTTGAACTCACGCACCCCGATTACGGCCCGCTGCGTGTGCTTGGCCTGCCGATCAAGCTTTCCGGAACGCCAGGCGCCGTAGACAAGGCTCCGCCGCGATTCGGGGAACACAATCGGGAAGTGCTGGGAAAGCTAGGATACACAGCGGAACAGATCGGCGATTTGATGAAAAGCGGGGTTATCGCCGAGACTGCTCACCAATCCGGTACTTAGCAGCCTGCCTGCCCTTGATTTTGTTGAACGTAATCCCCTATTCTTCCTTGTTTGGTTTGCTGATACCGGTCGTGTCAAGAACTAGCGGCTGCGAATGCAAGCCCGGCGCGAAGCGTGAGCGCGATAGCGCGAAACATAAGCCCCATGGGCGAAGCCATCAATATATGGAAGTAAACAACAACCCGGCTCCGATGCCCCCCATGGAAGACCTGGTGGAGGAAAAGAAACCGACATCCCTGTTGGTGGCGCAGTTTTTCCTCTTTCCGCTGATCATCATTGCCATCTGCGTGGGCATCTTTCTGTTGTTTGGATATCTGACATACGAACAGAGAGACGCGCGCGACTATCTGAACGAGATTCGAACCGGCTCGGACACGCGCCGCTGGCAGGCCGCATACGAGCTGTCCAACATCATCACGACCGAGAAAGAACGGCTGAAAAACACCGGATTCGTTGAAGATCTCACGGCGGTCTACCGGAACTCGCGGGGCGATACCCTGCAGGAAGGCAGCACAACGCGAACAGATCCTCGAATCCGCCAGTTCCTTGCGCTCACGATGGGCCGGCTTGGTGACGCTCGAGCCGTCCCTGCGTTAACAGAGGGCCTGAACGATCCTGAAGTTGAAAATCAAATTTATACGTTGTGGGCATTGGGTTCGATTGGAGACAATGCTGCGGTTCCCGGCATTGTGAAGGAACTGCGGAACGACGATCCGTCCGTTCGCAAAGTGGCAGCCTATGTGCTTGGCTCGATCAAGGATCCCCGGGCAAGTCGCGATCTCCAGGTCGCCTTGAACGATCCCAGCAAGGATGTGCAGTGGAGCGCGGCAATTGCGCTGGCCCAGCTCCAGGATCCTGCGGGCGCGGAACTCCTGATGAAGCTTCTTGACCGCAGTTATGTTTCCCAGCTCGAAGGCATGACCGATGAGCAGAGGAACGAGCTGAGGAGCAATGCCATTAAGTGCCTTGGAATACTGAAATTTCCGGCGGCGCGCGATAAGATATCGGAGCTCAGCCAGAATGATCCTGACCTGTCCGTCAGAGATGTTTCACTGGAAGCGTTGAAGAAGTTTTAAAACTCATATTTAACTAGCGAACTATTCAGGTGTTAGGAGAGATTCCAAATGAGTAAAGAGGAATCAAAAGGACCCGCGGCGGCAGGAACTCCGCCGGCCGCGCCCAAAGCGGCGGCTCCAAAGGCCGCTGCCCCTGCAAAGGCGGTCATGCCGCGCCGGTCATTTCTTTCATGGATGACACTGGCGTGGGCAGCGTTTGCGGCATCGATGCTGGCCACGTTGACGGCAACGGGCCGATTCATGTTTCCCAATGTCCTTTTTGAGCCCCCGGCTACTTTCAAAGCCGGACTGCCAAATGAAATCCAGGTGGGTCAGGTGGACGAACGGTTCAAGCAGCGCTTTGGCGTGTGGCTCGTTCGAGACCAGGAGGGTATTTTCGCCCTCTCCACCGTGTGCACGCATCTTGGATGCACTCCCAATTGGCTTGAAGCGGAGCAGAAGTACAAGTGTCCGTGCCACGGTAGCGGTTACTACAAGGACGGTGTCAATTTCGAAGGCCCGACGCCTCGCCCCCTCGAACGTTTTGCGATCAGCCTTGGCGCCGACGGTCAAATCCTCGTCGATAAAAACAGGAAGTTCCAGCAGGAAAAGGGCGAGTGGTCGAATCCGGCCGCTTTCTTGAAACTTTAAATAATCCGCATTACGCGGCTAATAACTTAACGAACTATGCCTAATTTGAAAGATCGGCTTCGAGAAGGTCTGGAGTTTCTTTCGCCCTCGAATGTCGGGAAATACATCCAGGAGAGTCAGATCTATCGCTCTATCTTCCGCGTCGGCGTCCCCGACTCGGACCGGAAACGCATGCTCGTCATGCTCGGAAGCGTGTTCCTTCACCTTCATCCGGTGAAGGTCCGCAAGTCGGGCATTCGCATGCGCTACACGTGGTGCATGGGTGGCATTACATTCTTCCTCTTCCTTGTCCTCACCTTTACCGGTCTCCTGCTGATGTTCTATTACCGTCCGACTCTCGAGTACGCGTACGTCGATATTATCGATTTACGCGAGCAGGTTCCGCTTGGGATCATGCGTGAAATTCACCGATGGGGCGCGCACGCAATGGTGATTGCGGTGTGGCTCCACATGTACCGGGTGTTCATGACCGGTTCGTACAAGCCTCCCCGGGAGTTCAACTGGAACGTCGGAGTCATACTTCTCGTTCTGACGTTGCTGCTGAGCTTCACCGGCTACCTTCTGCCCTGGGATCAGCTTGCAATCTGGGCGATCACGGTGGGAAGCGGCATGGCGCGTGCGACCCCTTTTCTTGGACATGAAGGACCTGGCGCCGCCCTGCTGACCCTGGGTGACATTCCTCTTGTGAGCAACACGAGCGATGCAAGGTTTGCGCTGCTCGGAGGAAGGTTTGTCGGCGAAGCCGCGCTGCTCCGTTTTTACGTACTTCACTGCGTCGGTTTGCCGTTGGTGGCGGGCTTCCTGATGGCTATTCACTTCTGGCGCATCCGGCGTGACGGTGGAATTTCCGGACCGCTATAGAAAACTGTAGGCGCGCTCTGTGAGCGCGCAGGGCGGTCATAGAACGCCCCTACAGAGGACAACAAATGGAATTCATAAAAGACTTCATCAATTTTCTGTCAGATCCCAAGATCCTGATCTTGCTTGCGTCGGCGCTGCTGTTCGTTTCGCTCAAGTATCCCGACAAGTTCTACACCAACAGGTCGGCAGCCATCGTTTTTACGGGAATGGCGCTCTTCCTTGCGCTGAGCATGTTCGATGCGGACTTTCTCCTGATCGTAAGCAAGCCGGACAACGTTCCGATTGTGGGCATGCTATTCCTGGTGCCTTTCTTTACGTGGTTTTCCATGCGCGAGGCTGTGCGCAACGATAAGAGACTTGCAGAAGGAAAGCCGCTCAGGGAGCAGGAAGAGACCGCCGAGAAGGTTCTCACCTGGCCGGACCTGGTTTACACCGAGCTGATCTGCATGGTCGTGCTGACCGTAATACTCATCGGATGGTCCATGCTGCTGCCGGCGCCAATCGAAGAGCCTGCCAATCCATCTGCTTCGCCAAATCCATCGAAAGCTCCCTGGTACTTC
>CAMAWS010000159.1 GCA_945861845.1 Candidatus Sulfopaludibacter sp. SbA3
GCTGCGCCGTTCCATGAGCGGATTGCCACCCATTCAGTTGCGCCACTTCGGATGCCGATAGTTCCAAACGCACGGCGTTTCTTGCCATGCACACGCTTGTACCATGGCCCTGGATAATATGTATAGCTATATCGGGGACACTACACTAGCGCGCCAATGGATTCGGGCGAATCTGCAACTTCACGATCTTTCCCTTGGTTCCTTTGCCGCCTTCGATGTGCCAGACAAAGTGCGTGCCGTAGTTGGCGTAGAGGGCGCGGCCCTTCCATCCGGCGTTCGGATCGTCGATCCGGCCGTCGAGGCCGCGTGAATAGAAGCCCAGCGGATACGGGACGCGCAGCGTGGTCCACTGCCGTGTCTGGGGGTTCAGCGCCAGCAGCGCGTCGGAGTTCGAGCCATTTACAATGGGCGTGTTCGCTCCCAGGCCCGATATGTTGTGCTGGTCCACCCAGTTGTAATAGTGAAAATCGGCCGGAACATTCGTGCCCTTCAGCTTCGGGCCGGTGGTCTGATACAGCGTCCACCCTTCCCTGCACTGGCTGCCATCGGCCTTCGCGGGCCCGTTCAGGTCCCTGCACTTTCGCACGTCGAAGCTGGCCAGATGGCTGCTCGCGGCCAGGGCCGTCCAAACCACGCCGTTGCTGTCGATATCCACTCCGCGCGGATCGAAGCCGGGTTCCGGCACTCTGAAGATCTGGGCCTTGCATGACGATGGAGGATTGTTACCGCGCTGCAGGCGAATGAGGAATCCCGGGTATCGCTCGGCGATTCCCCACACGGAGTCGTCCACAGGACTGGGAATGACGGAATACATGTTGAAGCGGATCATGGTGTCCAGCTTCGGATCAAAAACGATTCTTCCCCCTGGCGCGGCGCCCGTCGCCTCTCCCACGGATGTGTCGCCCGCGTACAGCACGGATTCCTGACCGGGCGTCAGCGTATTCCAGGGCCTTGTGACGATGCCGTCGCCATTGGTGTCGAGCACCTGGCCACACCAGCCGTTGGCCTGCTGTTCGTCTCGGGTTTCGTCATAAACCTTCGTGTCGATCCATCCGAAGATCGGACCGCTCAGTTCGTTGAAATAGACTGTCTCGTTCGGGTCGTTGTCGAACTGAAGGTGGTGCGTGGCGTAGCAGGTGTCGACCAGCGTGAACCCCTGAGTCCGGGGATCATAAAAGGATGCCTGCCGCCCGCTTGTCGTGAGCGGGAACCACGATGCAAACTTGTTGGCCGGATCGCTGCACCAGGAAGGGTCCTGATTGGGGCGTATCTTCGAGGTCATCCAGACGCGGTCCTTGCTGTCGAACATCGGATTATGAGGATCGGCCGGATTGTACGGCGGGTTCGCCCACAGATGCTCATTCCCCCAATGCAGCGACGGGCGGTTCGGCGCAGGAAAGCGCGAAGGCACTTGAGCTCTCGGCGCGCGCGTTGGAATATCCAGGGAGAACGTGCTGTTCTCGTTAGGATCCAGGACGACGAGCTGTCCATGCCCGGCCGAGACCGCGTATATCGGGCCGTTGGCATTCACGGTCGGGTGGTGCCTATCAGTGGCAATCTCGTCGTGCATGAACGAACGATCGTCGCCCACGTCCCACAAGGTCACCACGAGATTGCGCTCGATCCCGCGGGGCCGTGGCGGCGCGGGCGGAACTTCGCCCTTCGCGACACGCTCGGTCCAGTCCGCATATACCTTCAGTGCGGGCTCCTTGCCCTGATTGTTCAGTACCGTGTACATGGCGGTCCCGCGCACTCCGGTGCCCAGGCGCCATTCCCAGGCTTCGGCATGCGTCTTAAGCTCGGGCTTCGCCTTTAGGATGTGGTCCACGCTTCGAGTGAGTATGTTGCCGAGTTGATGGCAGAAATTACAGTCCGACTTCAGGGAATTGATCCAGTGGTTCTGGCTCAGCATGTTTTGCCCCATGCCGTTGCCCTGCGCGCCGGTTCCGGGAAACATATTGGCTGCCGGTGGTTGCAGCATCGACAACCAGTAGTCGCCTGGATAGACCTTGGCGGCCTCTTGCGGAGTGCGCGCGGGAGCGGCGCGAAGCGCGAGGTTTGTGGCGCCGGGCCGCGCCTGAACCGGCGCCGAATCCACGAGTCCGTATCCGCGAACCCAGACGCGATAGTTGGCATTGGGCAACTGAGGAAGCGCAAAGCGGCCCTGGTCGTCGGTGACGACGATCTTGGCAAACTTCGTAAGCAGGTCATCGGTTTCGGCAATGACCCAAACGCCGGCCTCCGGACCTGAAACACCCTGTACGGCGCCCGTAATGAAACCGTCGGCCAACGCCGCTTGGCGGGCTTGAGGAGTCTGCAACGCGCTGCCGGGGTTAACGGCGAGCACGGCGAGCAGTGCGACCATGGCGACGCGAACGATTACAGTTTTCATAAGAGATGTCTCCTGCAGGCTTCTGCAGGATGGTCCAAAAGAGAACCACCCCGTCTGCGCCTTTAATGTGGCTGCGCGACTTTTTCTTGAGGGCGCAGCCACCCCTCCTACCTTAGGGGAGTTTGTTGCAATCCCATCAGTCCCTCGCCAGCTTGCGGCCGGCAATCCACACCGAATCCATTTGTTTGGTGTTGCGGATGTCCATGAGCGGGTTCGCGCTCAGGACGATAAAGTCGGCCCATTTGCCGGGCTGAAGGGTGCCCAGATCCGCATCGAGCTTCATGACGCGGGCTGCGTTGCCGGTTGCGGCGACCAGAACCTGCATGGGCGTCAAACCGGCGGCAACCATCATTTCGAGTTCCGTGTGTTCAAAGTATCCTTGCCAACGGCCGAGGCCCGCCCCGGTGTCGGTGCCCATCGCAATCGTCACGCCCGCGTCGGAAAGCAGCTTGAGGTTGCGGTTGGCCTGCTGCAACGCCTTCTTGATAGCCTGCGCGTCCGCATCGGCGCGCACCTTAGCCTGCGCGGCCGGATCCTTCAGCCGCTCGGTCAGACGAACGTAGCTGGCGGTCCTCGACAAGAACGGGTCGGTAAAGAACGCCGGCGTGGACTCGTACACGAACACCGACAGGTCGCGCGTCAAGGTCGGAATGTATGCGGCATTCCTGCGCTTGATCTCGTCGATCAACGCGGCATCGACGTCCTGGTCGCGGATGCTGTGGGCCAGCACATCGAGTCCAGCATCGATCAATCCCTTCGCATCCTTCAGGAAGAACATGTGCGCCGCGACTTGAAGGCCCTGCTTGTGCGACTGGTCGATGATTGCGCCGTACACGGCGGGCGCCATTCGCTGCGGCGAGTTGTCGGGGCCGTCGACGCGAGTCTTGATGATATTGACCTTTTTCGCGGCCGCGCTGTCCACCATCCGGCGGCCTTCTTCGGCGGAAGGCGCCACGACGTTCGTCCCGGCAACGTACAGTCGCGCGCGGTCGGGAGTGCCGCGTTGCTGCTCGTCACGCAACTTCACGCTTTCGACACCGTCGTCACCGAGGCTGACAATTGTGGTGACTCCATAGTCCGAATAGTTCTTGAGCTGCGCGGCAATCTGATCGCGGGGCGGCTGCGTGGATTGCCTGTCCAGATTGACATGTGCGTGCGCATTGACCAAACCGGGGATGATCGTCTTGCCGGTGACATCGATGCGGGTGACTCCGGTGGGGACCGCCACTGCGGTTTGAGCGCCCACGGCTTCCACGCGTCCATTCCGGACGAGAATTGCGCCCTGCTCGATCGGCGAGCGTCCCGTACCGTCGATAACGCGCGCGCCCGTCAGGACGAACGTCGTGGGCGCAGGCGCCTGTGCACCCAGGATCAGCAGTGCACCGACCAGGGCCATTACGACCCCTGTCGAAATCCGAATCATGGCGTGCCCCTTTCCCTGCATGAAAAACTCCCGGGCATTTTACACTCTCCCTGCTGCCGAATATACTCATCTGCGATGTTGCTGAAGATCATCCTCTCCGTCTGGCTGGCGGGAGCTGCGAAACAGACCGTCGAGTTGCCTGACGGCGAAGGCAAGAAAATCCTCGAAACGGCGTGCACCACCTGTCACACACTGGAAGGCCTTCCCAAATATAAGGACTATTACAACGAAGAAAACTGGAAGGACATCGTGCTCACGATGAAGGAATACGGCGCCCCGGTGAAGGATGTCGAAATCCCAATCCTCGTGAAATATCTCGTGGACAACTTCGGGATTAAGGCGCCGTGATGTTTCGCTTCGGCCCCTTGCCAACGGATATGCGGGCGACTTCTTTCCTCGAAGCGATATCTACGGCCGAAACGTTATCGGAAAGGCCGTTGGCTACATAGACGGTCTTACTGTCCGGCGTGAACGTCAGCCAGTCCGGATGCTTTCCAACCTCAACGCCTCCCAGCAACTTCAAATCGGGCAGCGAGTATCCGTAGACGTGGCCGTTGAGGCGGCTGGCGACCCACAAAGTCCTGCCATCGGGGGAAACGCCAATTCCATGCGAGGGCGCCTGATTGAAAGGGCCGGGATCGCGCTTCTCCGGTGCGATGTCGGGCAGCGTAATTCGAGCGACTTCCTTCCGCTGGGCGAAATCAACGACAGCAAAGCCGTGATAGTTGGAAATCTGTACGAACGCTCGCTTCGTGGAACCATCGGAATTCTTCTCGAAGGCGATGGGACGCACGCCTTCGTTGAACAGCGTCCAGGCGGGTTCCTCGGTCTTTGCGTCGAGCACAAGCATGTGTGTGCCGGCAATGGACCCGGAAACGACATTCTTGCCGTCCGGCGTGACATAAATGTTGTGCATGCCGCCTTTGGTCGGAATCGTTTTGACCTTTTCCAGTTTCGCCGTATCGATCACATCGATGGCGCCCGGTTGGGAAATGATGGCAACGTACAAACGGCGGCCATCGGGACTGATCGTGATGTTGTGCGGACGGTTACTGAGCGGGATCTTCTTGATCAGCGCGAGACTCTTCGCGTCGATCACGTCAACTGTGTGAGTGGCCTCGCTGCTGAAGTAGAAGCGGCTTCCATCAGGAGCGACGGCGGCTCCATGGTTGACAGGTATGCCTTTGATCTCACCCACGATCTTGTTCGTTGCGGGATCGATCAGGTGAATGTTGTCGCCTCCGGAGTTGGTTTGAATGATCCGGACCTGTGCGGTCGCCGGCGCGACAAGAAGTGCAGTCAGAACGAGCGGCAAGGCGAGTCTCATTACGGTGATCCTCCTGGGAAGCGCACAGTCTATGCCTATAGCGATTTTGGGTCAAAGTAAGGGCAGGGCCTGTGGGCGCGGGACTTCAGTCCCGTGCAATGTTCAAAAGGAAAAAATTTTGTAGGAGCCTGGCACGGGGCTGAAGCCCCGCGCCCACAGGTTCAAGGATGGGCCTATCGGGGCTCAGCGCTCCGATCCACGTCGAGCAACTCCATCCAGCGGGCGAAGTGACTGGAATACGAGTGCGCAGTGCGATCAATCTGGAGTGGGCACACAGATACGAATCCGGCGGCAACGGCGGCGAAGTCGGTCATCGGTTCGTTTGCGGGCTCGGAGCGCTGCGCATGCAATTCTTCATGCAGCCAGAAGTACTCGCGGCCGCGCGGATCCAGGTTCTCCACCAGCACGGTCTTTCCGGCGCGGCGGCCCTGGCGCGTCAGGCGGATTCCGCCGTTCCAGGTCTCGGGATAGTTCACATTTAATATGACGTCGGTTGGCAATCCGCCATCCAGTACCCGGGCCGCGATACGGGCTGCAACCTGTGCCGCGTCGATGAATTCTGGATTCTCGCGGGCGAAGGAGGAGACCGCGATCCCCGGAATGCCTTGCAGGGCGGCTTCGAACGCTGCGGCAACCGTTCCGGAATAGGCGACATCGTCGCCAACGTTGTGTCCGCGATTCACTCCCGAGATCACCAGGTCCGGCTTACGGTGGAGTATTCTCAGCGACGCCAGGATCACGCAGTCCGCCGGAGTTCCCTGCACGGAATATCGATTGGGCGCCAACTGATGAAACCTCAGGGGCTGATTCAGGGTGATGCAATGGCTCGTCGCGCTCATTTCACGGTCGGGAGCGACGACAATCACATTACCAAGACCGGACAAGGAGACTTCAAGAGCGTCAAGGGCGGGAGATTGAATGCCGTCGTCGTTGGTTACGAGGATTTGAAGTTTCACAATTAGAAAAGTCGGGATGAGAGGATTTGAACCTCCGACCACACGCACCCCAAGCGTGTGCGCTACCAGGCTGCGCTACATCCCGATGAAATCACTCTAGGTGTTCATCCGCAGCAAAGTCAAGATGTCGCGGAGTTCCCTGCCCATATCGAGCAGTACTTTGGACCGCTCCTGCGGCGATGTGCGCCTGCGCGAAAGTTGCTTTCGCGCCCCGGCAATCGTGAACCCCCGCTCGTAGAGAAGTTCCTTTATCTTGAAAACCATCTCCACATCCTTCTTTTTGTATACGCGATGGCCGGACTTCGCTTTCCCGGGGGCGAGATTTGGGAATTCGGATTCCCAGAATCTCAGGACGTACGGCTCCACACCAACGAGGTCACAGACCTCGCCGATCTTGAAGAACAGTTTGTCCGGTATCTGCAATTGTTGCATCAGGCGGTCTGCCGAGTGGTCTTTTTCAAGCGCTGCTTGATTATAATCGGCGTTCCGACGAATGGGAATCTCTCGCGAATGCGATTCTCTATGAATCGTTCGAAAGAGAAATGGAGCTTCTTCAGCTTATTGGAGAACATCACGAAGGTCGGTGGGTTGACCTTAACCTGGGTTATGTATCGAATCTTCACTTCTGCGGGCAAACCACCCCGCTGCATGACCTCCTGGCGGAGGAATTCATTCAAATCCTTTGTAGAGACGCGTTGGTAACGAGCCTCATTTACTTCCTGAATGACTCCATATAGATTTTGGACACGCTGGCCGGTCTTCGCCGAAATGAAGAGAATTGGCGCGAAGGACACAAACTTCAACTTCTCGCGTATGTCACGCTCGTAGTCCGCGGTAATACTTGGAGTCTTATCGACGATGTCCCATTTATTGACAACAATAATGACGGATCGCGCGGCCTCGTGCGCGTAGCCGGCAATATGGGCGTCGAGCGCAGTAACTCCTTCCTTGCCATCAATGACAAGGAGGGCCACATCGCTGCGCTCAAGATGCCGCCGGGCCATAACGACGCTAAGCTTTTCGGCCTTCAGTTCGGTCTTTCCCTTACGGCGAATGCCGGCGGTATCAATGAAGCGAATCGTGCGGCCCCCCTGCTCGATGACACTATCGACGGC
>CAMAWS010000160.1 GCA_945861845.1 Candidatus Sulfopaludibacter sp. SbA3
CCTGCTGGGCAAAACCCTGCGCCGCGTCGCTCGTCCTTTCGTAGCCTGCGGCGTAGACGGCGAGGATGGCCGCAGAACTCAGCACAGCAAGGCTGTTCGACATTCGCTTCCGTTCGACGACAGGACGGAATATCAGTGCATTCAGGGCAGGCAGCCCCGCCAGTACGAACAACCCAAGACCGGCGAACACCACCCATTCCGCCCGCGGAAACGTTCCAAGCGTTCCCGCGGCAATAAGCGCCATTCCCAGAATTAAAGTGGCTGTCAGCGCAATCCGCGCGGCGATATTCATAGGTGCGGAATCGTAACTTGACCCTAATCCCGGGTCAACAGCTCAACGGAGGCGGGTCCTGCAAAGTTGCGTGCGGCCACAGGCCACGGCGCGTCCAGCAAGTTGACATGATTTCCAGTCCTGTGACATTGTCGCACTCGCCATACCTTCGGCGTTGACCTGAAGGGAAAAAGACGACCGATCGGGTATGTGCATTCTGCGCACGCGAATGGAGGGTTTCATGCGGAAATTGCTGCTTCTCTTAACGGTCCTGCTCCTGAGCCTCTTTCGCGTCGTCCCGGGTCAGACGCAGATCACCCGCAACCCCATTCCAACGCCAATCGCGAAGCAGGGGATCGCCGTCGAGATCAAAGATGTCGCTCGCCTCCCGGACAGCCGCAGCCTTCGGCCGGCCGACCAGGACGTGTCGCCCTCCGGTTGGGCGCGGGTGAGCTATGTCCGCGATCTTCCCGACGGGCGTCGCTTCGCCAACGACTCGCGTGGGTACCTGTATCTGATCGACAAGAACAACCAGCCGCACATCTATGCAAATGTCGCCGAGGTTTTTCCGTCCGGCGTCTATAACCGGCTCGAAAGCGGCTTCATCGGCTTTGCCTTCCACCCGGAATTCGCCCGCAACGGACTGTTCTATACGGTGCACAGCGAGCGCGGACCGGGCAACACCAGGACGCCCGACTTCATTCCGATCGGTTACGGCATGAAGGACGTGACCTACCACAACATCATCACCGAATGGCATGCTGCGAATCCGGCGGCGGACACGTTCCAGGGCGCTCGGAGGGAGATTCTTCGCGAAGCGCACGTCGTCGCCAACCTCACCCATCCGATGGGTGCGGTCGAGTTCAACCCGACGGCGAAAGCCGGCGATCCCGATTACGGCCTGCTCTACACAAGCGGGAGCGATCACGGCTTCAGCAATGGCGGCGGCCCCAACGCCAGTAACCCAGCGCAAACGCAACGCCTCGACTCCATCATGACCGCCATCCTGCGGATCGATCCGAACAGCCCCTCTATAACCCATGGCGTGAAGGGACTGGGCGACTACACGATTCCGATGGCCAACAAGTTTGCCGCCGACGGGGACCCAAACACGCTGGGCGAAATCTTCGCCTACGGCTTCCGCAACGCCCACCGGCTGTCATGGGACCCGATGGATGGAACGATGTTCGCGTCCGACATCGGCATGGACCAGGCCGAGGAAATCAATATCGTCCACAATGGCCAGAATTATGGCTGGATGAAGCGAGAAGGCATCTGGATTAACGGCCGGCCGCGCGGGGGCGCGCTGAACGAATTGTTCCCGCTGCCGCAGGAGATTCTGAACGGGAACCAGAAGGACGGCTTCACTTATCCTGTTGTGATGTACGACCACGACGAAGGGCGCTCGGTCACCGACGGTTTCGCGTATTACGGAAAGATCGCAGCGCTGCGCGGCAAATTTGTGTTCGGCGATATCCAGAACGGACGTCTGTTTGCGTCCGATCTTGCCGCCATGAAGAAGGCCGACGACGCTATCCCGCAAACAGTGGCGCCGCTCGAAGAAATCCAGCTTTACGTGCGCGATGCGAGCGGCAAGCGCCTGGATGTTTCGTTACAGGAGCTTGTCGATAAGACGATGGGCGCAAAACTACCTCGCGCCGATCTGCACATCAGCCGTACCGCTGACGGCGAATTACTCATCACCTCGCGTCAGGACGGCATGATCCGCATGCTCGTTCCTTAGATTTCAAGCTGTCCTGGCGGGTCGGAAGACACACAGATGTTAGCCAGTGGAGAGGTGTTGCCGCGGGCTAGTTCCCGGCCAACAGGCCTGCAAGCTCGCGGACCGAGCGCAACTTATCGAGACCATCGACGCGTTCGATGATGGCATCTGTCCGGCCGGCGCCGATCACAGGCAACATGAGCTCGCGCGCCTTTGCAGTCACCTGCGCCGTGTCCAGGGGATTCTCCTTCGTTCCCGGAGGGAACTTCGTGAATTGGGTGACGGTGCGGCCATCGCGCAACGTCACGTCAACACGGCCGCTGCGCGGCGCAGCCGGATCCATGAGCGCACGATCCGCAACCAACTCGATGCGCTGCTTTACGGACTGGACCTGGGAATCCTGCATGCGTTCGTAGGAATGGCTCGCCTCGAACCCCATCGTGCCGTCAATCAGCGCGACAGCGAGCGCGTATTGAAGGTTTACGTCGGGCATCGCGCGGTTGTCGACAATACGCGCTCCATCCTCAGGCAGCCGCGCAACGATTCGCGCGACGTTGTTCACGGTAAGAGTGTACTGGCGGCGGAGCGCAAGGAATGCGTCCAGCGGCGCCTGGATGGGATAGCCGACAGAGAATACCTTGATGGCTGATTCCGTTATGAAGAATCGTGTCCCGAGGCGGGCCACCATTTCTTCAGGCCGGGGTTCCCGCGAGAGTGCCTGGAGCGCGTTGTGCTCGCCATCGAGAACGTCAGGCACGCCCGTAAATCCGGATTGCGCCATTATCGCCGCGGTGACGCCGTTGCGAGCGCCCATGCCGGCAAAGTCGAAGGCCTTTTCAACATGCTCGAGATCGCGTTCCCAGCTCCAGATTCCCGACACCTGCTGCGCTGCATACGACAGCGCGTACCGCATTCCTTTCTCATCGAGCCGGGCCAATGAAGCAGCGGCGCCGACGGCGCCGAACGTGGAGCTGACACCTTCCGCGCTGCGGTGAGTCGCGCGGACGTGATCGGGGCCGAGCGCCATGAGGAGGCGGCAGCAGAGGTCATAGCCAAGTGTGACAGCCCGAAGCAGTTCCTCTCCCGTCCGATCTTCGCGCTCCGCCATGCTCATGGCTGCGGGCACTGTTGCAGAACCCGGATGCGCTTTCGTGAAGGGCTCGAAATCATCCGTCTCGTCCGCGTGTGCAAACATCCCGGCTGCAAATGCCGCATTGATCGCCGTGGTCCTGATGTCTGTGGCCGGCACCGAAGCCTCCGCGTTGCCGCCTTGCGCGCGCACATAGCGAATGGCCATCTCGCCGGGTTTCAGTTGCGCTCCCGAAACGATCGCGCCGAGCGTATCGAGAATACGATGCTTTGCGGCCAATACAACTTCAGGCGGCAGCTCCCGGTCTCGTGCCGTGACCATGTACCGGGCAAGCCGGCCCGTAACGTCAGGTGAAGGCGCCGCCGATTCCTGTGCCTGCGCGCGTACGGCGCCCAATGGCGGAAAGGCGGCAGCGGCCATAAGGCCGCCGATACTCTGTAATATCTGACGTCTCTTCATCACGCGTTCTCCTTTCAAAAGGACCGATCGAACAGGTCGTTCGGGTTACGGACTTCATTTGCCTTATTTCCGCCGCCCGCCCGGGCTGACAGAATGCGGCATTATGCAATATCCATGTAGAATGCTTATCCATCAAATTCGATTAAGCTTTTGCAGTGGGTCGCGTTCTGAAAGATCAGTCGCTGCGGCCTATCTCCCTAAGTGGTTCGCAGGCGCGCGCGAACTACTTAGGAGAATATGCCGCAGCGGCTGACTAATAAGTTGGGCCGACAGAGGACTCATAGGTAGACAACAACACGTAATTGTCTTGGCGTTATTGGCTGCAATGTCCGCTTGTAGTCGTCTGGAGAGGAATAGCGAAACAAATGGAGTCGAGCCCGCTCAGCTTGGAGAACTCAATGAAGGAACGCTTGCCGCCACGCCGTACTTCGTCATGGCTGATAACCTTTTGACGAAAAGTGAGGCTCGCGCCGCTTGCGGCTGATCGTTGAACCGTCAGGCGACTGACGCTTTAACATGTATCGGGAATCTTCCGGAATAAAGCCATGACCATTCCATTCGAACCGACACGTTCCTACGTCTACAAGGCCGCGCGATACGAACTGCTACCGCGGATAGCGGAGATAGCCCGCGACTTCGGGGACGAGCCGTTCCTCCTCCGCGAGATTTCCAAGCGATTGCTTGCGGAGACTTACACACCGGAACAATTGGAAATTCGCATCAAGAAGGCCGAGTCGGACCGGACGGAGAAGATGAGCGCAATCTTCGGGTTCTACATCCCATTTCTTGCCGAGAACCTGCGGGTTTTCGAAAACCTCGGCGGTGGGAAATTCAGGAACATCTCGATCGACGAGGAACTGGCGGAAGCGGATGCCGTTGCCACCGACGTCGAATCGAACGATCCGGGCATCATCTACGCCTATTCCTTCCCCTCCATAAAGAAGAATGACGGCAGATTCCCCATCAAGGTCGGATTGACCACGACCGGCGATACCAATGCTAGAGTCACGCAGCAGTGCAAACAGACTTGCTGTTTCGAGTACCCCATCGTTCTCAAAACATGGGAAGTTCTGCGGGTTGCTGCCGTTGAGGATGCAATCCATGCAACGCTGGAAGCACGAGGTTCAAAGCGCCAGGCACCTGGAACCGAGTGGTTCGACACGACACTCGAAGAGATCGATACCATCGTGAAGTTCGTTCAGCCGGCGGCACGGGCCACCCCTCTTTGAAACCGTCGCCTACACGACGATGCAGCCGCCAATCGGCGCGCAACAGTTCATCGCGTTGAAAGATTCGGTCTGCGCCGCTCGCGGTTGAGCGTGAGGCCGGTTAGACACACCTTTCAAGAGCGTCTCGTCAAAACTTGAGGTACCCTATGTCCATGAGTGTTCCGAGCCCACTTATTACACGTTCAGACGAGGTCATGAGCGGTGTTGTAGTTTTCGCCGGGACTCGGGTGCCGGTACAGACCCTGCTTGACTACCTCGAAGAGGGCGACACGCTCGATCAGTTCTTGGAGGATTTTCCAACCGTGAGTCGCGAACATGCGGTCGCTGTTCTGGAACTAGCCAAGGAATCGGTATTTGCCCATGCGGATTCTGCTTGATGAGTGCGTCCCGCGCCGTTTTCGGCGACAGCTTCAAGGTCATGAGGTTCGTACCGTCCCTGAGATGGGTTGGGCTTCGTCCAAGAATGGCGTCCTCCTCGCATTGGCTTCCGGCAAGTTCGAGGTGCTCGTCACGACCGACCAGCGGCTGAACTATCAACAAAATGTTTCGAGCTTTGAGATAGCCATCGTCGTTTTGGTGGCCCGGCGGAACAAGATCGAGTTTCTCGTGCCGCTGGTACCACAACTTGTTAAGGTTCTCGGGGAGATCAAACCCGGAGAGGTTCACCGCGTGGGTGTCTAACGCGGCGCTGCAGACCGCCGAGCGGCGCGTATCGGTTCCAGCTTATTGACGGGTGACTCTCGCGCCGCTCGCGGCTGAACGCCAGAATCGATAGCGCGACACCTTGAACCAGCGACCCTCGTCCGAAGCGGATTCGAATGAATTTTGATATGGAGCATGGTTCCTCCTGACGTGGCTCAAAAATGCAGCTTTGTGATTGGCGGCGATTATACCGCTTCAGGGCAAACGGTGATATTTGCCCCGAAAGTACATCAGAGGCTTGGCGCCGGTCTTCCCCTCGATCACATCTGAAGAGATGACTTTCCCCATGAAGATCGTGTGATCGCCACCGGGATACATGGCTGCGGTTTCGCACTCGAGGGTGGCCAGGGAGTTGCGCATCAGTGGCATGCCTGCCGGCCCATCAAAGTAGATGCTGTCCGGACGCTCCGAATCCTTCCTGGCGAACATTCGCGAAATCTCCTCCTGGGATTCTGCAAGGAGACTTACTCCGAACTTCCCGGAGTCCTTGAACGCGGACAGCCCGCTAAGCCGGTTGTCGAGGCAAACCAGGACGAGGAGCGGATCTAAAGATACTGACGTGAATGCACTGACAGTCAGGCCATATGGCCGCTTATCGCGATCGCGGGTCGTGACAATAGTCACGCCAGACGCGAAGTTGCTCATCACTTCACGGAATTTGTCGGGTGAACTCATAGGCGGACAATGATAGCCCAAAACGTAATATAATCCGCCCACCCATTCAGCCCCTTTCACGCGAGGAGTCACGATGCGCCGTCGTTCGCAAACATTGATTTCCATCATTGCATCCTGTCTTCTGACGGCCGTGCTCTTCGCGCAGGTTCGTGTCGATGTCCGCCTTGTGAACGTCTTTGCAACCGTGACAGACAGCGCGGGACGCTACGTAAATGATCTGAGCGTCGATCAGTTTTCCCTCGAAGAAGACGGCGTGCCGCAGAGCATCGTCCATTTCTCCCAGGATACCGACACTGCAGTGAGCGTCGGCATCGTGCTCGATACCAGCGGAAGCATGGAGCGCAAGATTCGAATCGCGACTGCCGCGGTCGAACAATTTGCCCGCACTATTAACAAGGAGGACGAAGTGTTCCTCATGACGTTTTCCGGAAAACCTGTCCTTCGCCAGGAATTCACGAGCGACCGCGGCAAACTCACCAAGGCTCTCCGTAACGTTCGCGTCACGGGTGGCACCGCCCTTTATGACGCCGTGGGAGAAGCGCTCGCTAAAATGCGGGGGGCGCGGCATGACAAGCGCGCCCTGCTGGTGATAACCGACGGCCAGGACACCGCGAGCATCATGAAGAGCAGTGAGGCAAATGAGGCCGTCCGCGAATCCGAATATCTCGTATACGCGATCGGCATCTCCCCGATGACTTACACCGGGAACGCTGACCATGTGCCGTTCTCATGGCCCCTGCCGTCACCTCGAACCGGCATCGGCCAGCTTGCCGGCGGGCGCGATGCGGTCGACATGAACGTGCTGAATCGATTTGCCGAAAACAGCGGCGGTCGGGCGTTTCTGCTCAATGAATCTCTTATTGGCGGGGGCGAAAGCAAGATCGAAAAAGTGCTCGATGATATCGCAGGAGAACTTCGTAGTCAGTACACGCTTGGTTACTATCCCACGCATGCCGACGACGGGCGGTTCCACACCATTCACGTCACCACGAAGACGGGGCACAAAGCGCGCGCGCGCAAGGGATATGCCGGGTAATTCCGGG
>CAMAWS010000161.1 GCA_945861845.1 Candidatus Sulfopaludibacter sp. SbA3
CTGGCCGCCGCTTATTCGCCTGCTCAATGCCGTGCCGGCGGAGGGTGAAAGCATGAACGCGAATCCGCCCTGCCGGCCTTGCGCGTCCTTTGCGGCGATGGTCGTCCAGCTGACAGCGTCTACCGAAGGCTCGACGCCAAAGAAGCTATTGGAAGAATAGGACACGATTCCCGCGGCCCCTCGTTGAAAGACCGCCTGCGCCTGCACGCGGCGTGGCGCGCCCGACGCCAGCACGATCTTGCCCGCCACATCGAGGCCGGCATAGTTTGCGGCGGCTGTGCCCTGGCCCACGTCGACGAGTTCGGATTCGACATCCGCGTTGCTGCTGTGCCCTGCGATAGCCACGGGAACAAGCCGCATGTCCGCCAGTCGGAGGGCCTGCGGCTCCAGCATCATGAGCTCCGCCTCGACGGGATCCCATCCATCGCCATCCGCATCGAACGACTCGATCTGGACCTTCTGAAGGCCGATCTTCCGAGCTTCGCCGGCAACATATTCGGCTGCCTGATGAAAGCCATTCGAGATCGGGTAGCGAGATATCGAACTGAGCGCCTTTGTGTGAGCGTAGGTGTTCTCGCCCGACGCCTCGTTCAATATCGCGCGGATCGTTGGCTCGTCGATGAACGTCGTTTTCTTGCCGCCCAACACCTGGGCGTGGCTTAGGGCCGGGAAGAGCAATGCAATAAGGACGATCTTTGCTTTCATTGTTGTCCGCTCCATTCAGGCAATGGCGCATCCTTCCGCTATGTGAACGCACTATTAAACCACTCAGCATGCACAAAAGTCACAACCAGCCGCCAACTGGCTTGATCATGCCGCCCAAACAGCCCTCACCCGCGCTGCTTTGCGCAGCAATGCAGCGGGCGCTCAGATAAGTTTCGCGGCGAGATATAGTAAGGTCTACTGCTTCTGGAGGGCGGTGATGCAACGATATCGCTATTTCTGTTCAGTCGTCTTCGTCTTGACGAGTTTGCTCACTGCTGCAGGCGCTGCGCAGCAGCCGGGCCAGGCCGCCATGGATCGCGATTTACTTGAGGCGACCGTTACCCAACTGCATTCCATGTATGCATCGGGGAAATACACGGTATCGCAGGTGACCCAGTGGCATCTCAACCGCATCGTCCGCTACAACGGCGTTTATAGAGCCATGGTGCACGTCGACTCTTCCAGCGCCCTTGCGGCCGCTGCGGCGATGGACGTTGGCGCGAGGAATGGTGGAAGGAACCTGAAACGCGGGCCGCTCTGGGGAGTTCCGGTCGTGATCAAATCGAACTCCAGCGTAAAGGGGCTGGTCACGAATAATGGCTGGAGAGGATACATGATTCCCGGAAAAGAATTGATCGCCCCAATGGACGCGCCAATCGTTGCGAAATTGCGGGCCGCCGGAGCGATAATCCTCGGCCAGACCAACATGCCGGATTTTGCCGCCAGCGATACGAACCTGAGTTCCGCATACGGCCGCACCGGTAACGCGTACGACTGGCGCTTCAGTCCCGGGGGCTCATCCGGTGGAACAGTGACGGCAGTGTCCGCCGGTTTTTCGGTTCTTGGCACCGGCACAGACACGTCCAATTCCATCCGCATGCCTTCATCAACAAGCGCTGTGGTCGGTATGCTCCCCACGAGAGGTCTTGTCAGCACTGCCGGTATTCACCCGCTCGACTGGCTTCTCGATAACGCCGGGCCGATTGCGCGTAACGTGATGGACGCGGCGATCGCCCTTGATGTCATGGCGGGCGAAGACCCAAGAGATTTTCGAACTGCCGGTTCGGCTGCAAAGGCCCAACCCCGTCCGTTTACGAAATATCTGAAAACGGATGCGCTCAAGGGAAAGCGTTTCGGCGCGCCCGCATTTATCGTCCGCGAGCCCACTCCCGGCACACAACCGCCAGGCATACCGCTACAACCCGAGACCCGCGCGGTCTTCATGAAAGCAATTGATGGACTGCGGGCGGCCGGGGCTACCGTGGTTTTCAATGACGATATTCTGCCGGACAGCTTCATGACCCTTGTCGGAGCCGTGAACACCGGACCTTATCAACTGGAAGGCACGGAAACGTTCCTGAGGGATTTTGGCCCTGCCGGATATCACTCGGCGGCGGAGTATGCAAGAGCCGTTGGTGTTCCCCTCCCAGGAATAGTCACCGGCCGCAGCCCCCAGAAAACACTGCGCGCCGATGCGGACGCAGAACGCAATTTCTGGGCGCCCCAACGGCGAGCGCTGGCGGCCTATAACGAGACTCTCGAGAAATTCCAACTCGACGGCTTTGTGTATCCGGGGCTCCAGATGCCGTCGAACAACGAGACTATTCCCCAGCCGGACGGAGGCCCCAGCAGCGGACCTCATAGCAGCACAGGATGGGTCAATTCAATCGGTGTTCCCGCGATCGTTGTTCCCGGCGGTTTTCATGCCAACGGAATGCCGTTTGGATTGGAAATCTCCGCCAGGCAGTGGAAGGATGGGGACCTCCTGGGTTGGGCTTTTGCCTACGAACAGGCCACGAAACACCGGCGGGCCCCGGTGCTCGCAGACAAGCCGTAATTCTGGTTGTGCTGTTCCGGATCCCGGCCCTGCCGGTCGAAACGTGAGGAACCTTATGAAAAATTGCATCGGTGTGTTGACACTCGCCGTCGCGTTCGCTGCTCTCCACGGTGGTCTTGCGGCGCAACAGCCGGCTTCACGGAATTCAGTGCCTGAGCCGGTTCGCATCCTCGGTATCCGCCAGGGTGCTGCAAGGCCCCACATCCGTACCGCCGAAGCGTTGAACATACGGCAGCCCTTCTCTTCGTTGTTACTTCAGGCCAGTGCCGCTCAGGCCGCGCCTGCGCGCGAGACCTATGCCGACCTTCCGGGCGTACGAATCTGGTACAAAGACACAGGCGGCAGAGGACTGCCCGTCGTGTTCATGCACGCAGCCACGGGCAGCAGCCGCGTCTGGGAGTACCAGATTCCGGCTTTCACGCGGGCTGGCTATCGCGTCATAGCGTACGACCGGCGGGGCTGGGGACGAACTGTGATTGATCCTGCGGGTGTGCAGCCTGGAACCGCCGCAGACGACCTCCGCGCTTTGATGGACCACCTGGGCATCAATCGGTTCCACCTGGCAGGCACTGCGGCCGGCGCAATTGTATCCCTGGACTTTGCCCTTTCGTTCCCTCAGAGGTTGCGAAGCCTGGTTGTCGCGAACAGTATCGGCGGGGTGCAGGACGAAGACTATCTTGAACTGGGGCGGAGAATCCGGCCTCCACAGTTCGCGGCGTTGCCCCCGGAACTGCGCGAGTTAGGCCCCTCATACCGTGTGGGGAATCCGGAAGGTACGCGGCGATGGATGGAGTTGGAGCGCATCAGCCGGCCGGAGGGATCACCGGCGCCGGAACAGAAGATGCGGAACTTGATTACCTTCGCTCGGCTGGAGACGCTGAAGATACCCACGCTTCTGATCACGGGCGGGGCCGACCTGTACGCACCGCCTCCCGTACTGCGGCTCTTCGCTGCTCGTATCAAGGACTCCGAATCCGAAATCGTGCCGGAAGCCGGCCACTCCGCATACTGGGAACAACCGGAGATCTTCAATCGCGCCGTAATCGAGTTTATCCGCAAACATTGACCGTAGCAGACGCCCTTGTCAGTGGTCGATGCTGGACGGATGCTGCACAGCCATGGAGGAGAGTTTCAGCAAGCGCCGAAGACCCGATCGTGCCTGGGTCCGTCGCGAAAGGCCAGACTCCAAGGGCGGTATGGACCGCTCGCGTCCAAAAGACGAGGCAGCGGCTACGCTACGGTTATTTCCTTTGCCAGGTACACATCCTGAATCGCGTTCAGCAGGCCGATGCCTTCCTGAATCGGACGCTGGAAAGCCTTGCGGCCGGAGATCAGGCCCATGCCGCCGGCTCGCTTATTGATCACGGCCGTCTTTACGGCCTCTTTCAGGTCGCTTTCACCGGCAGATGCGCCGCCGGAGTTAATCAGGCCGGAGCGGCCCATGAAGCAATTGGCAACCTGGTAGCGGGTTAGGCAAATCGGATTGTTACCTTCGCCGGTAAGGTCGCTATAAACCTTCTTATGGGTCTTTCCGAAGTTCACGGCATTGAAGCCGCCGTTGTTCTCCGGCAGTTTCTGCTTGATGATGTCGGCTTCGATCGTGACTCCGAGGTGGTTTGCCTGTCCGGTCAGGTCGGCTGCAACGTGGTAGTCCGCTTCCTTTGTCTTGAAAGCCGGGTTGCGGAGATAGCACCACAGGACGGTGTACATTCCGAGATCGTGCGCCTGATTGAACATCTCGGTGACTTCCTGGATCTGCCGCTTCGACTCCTCGGACCCAAAATAGATCGTTGCGCCGACGCCGGTGGCGCCCATGTCGAAAGCCTGCTTGATATTGGCGAACATGATCTGGTCGTAGGAGTTCGGATACGACAAAAACTCGTTGTGGTTGAACTTCATCAGGAACGGGATCTTGTGCGCGTACTTGCGCGCGACAGAACCGAGGACGCCCAGCGTTGACGCAACCGCGTTGCAGCCACCTTCGATTGCCAGCTTGACGATGTTTTCCGGATCGAAGTAAATCGGATTCGGTGCGAACGACGCGCCAGCCGAATGCTCTATTCCCTGGTCCACAGGCAGAATCGACACATAACCGCTGCCCGACAATCGCCCCGACTTGAAGAGTTGCTGCAGACTAACCAGCACTCGAGGCGGACGGTTCGATGCGAGATGGACCCGGTCGATGAAATCCGGTCCCGGCAAATGGAGGCTTTCTTTCGAAATGGTCGAACATTGGTGGGCCAGCAGACTGTCGCCATCGGCGCCGAGTATTTCCTTTATCTTTCCGATCATCGATTCCTCCGTAAGTTATGAATGTTCTCCAGTATACCTACCTGCGTTTCAGCGCCGCCAGTATCAGCGAAAGTACCAGGCTGATCAGGATCGATGTGCCGAGCGGGAAGTAGAATCGGACGTTCTCTCGCTCGTAGGAAAAATCCAAAGGCAGCCGGCCAATGCGAAACGGAAGGCGTGGACCAAGCATCAGGATGACGCCCAGGAACGCTATCACTACGCCGGTGATGATGAGCAACCTGCCGAATTGCTCCATACCCGAAACGCTCTAGGACATCTCCAATTGGTTGAAGAAATATGAAATCTCGTAGGCCGCCGAGTCCGGGCTGTCCGATCCATGTATGGCGTTCCGCTCGATATTGGTCGCAAACTGCTTTCTAATAGTGCCCGCATCGGCCTTCGCTGGATCGGTCGCGCCCATGAGTTTCCGGAGCTTCTCGATCGCGGATTCGGCTTCGAGCACCATCATGACAACCGGCCCTTCGGTCATGAACGCCACGAGGCTGCCGAAGAACGGACGCTCCTTGTGTACGCCATAGAACCCTTCCGCCTGGGACCTGGTAAGATGCACCATCTTCATTGCGCGAATTCGGAAACCTTCCTGCTCCAGGCGGGTGATGATGGCGCCTGAGTGTCCAGCCTTGACGCTATCCGGCTTTAGAATCGTAAAAGTTTTCTGCATGGTTTATTTCAGCACTCCCATAATAGCGTCCCCGATATCTGCCGGGCTCTTTACAACCTTGATCCCGGCGGCTTCCATGGCGGCCATTTTTTCTTTCGCAGTTCCCTGTCCGCCCGCCACGATTGCGCCGGCATGCCCCATGCGGCGGCCGGGAGGCGCAGTCTGGCCGCAAATGAATCCGACAACCGGCTTCTTCACATTCTTCTTGATGTATGCGGCAGCTTCTTCTTCCGCCGTGCCGCCGATCTCGCCGATCATGACGATCGCCGTGGTTTCGGCATCCTCATTGAATAGCCGGATGGCATCAATAAAGTTCGTTCCGATAATCGGGTCGCCCCCTATTCCGATACACGTCGACTGTCCGATCTTGCGGCGCGTGAGTTGTCCCACAGCCTCGTATGTCAACGTTCCGCTTCGGGAAACCACCCCGACGGGCCCTTCGAGATGAATGTGCCCGGGCATGATTCCAATTTTGCATTTCCCGGGCGAAATCAGCCCGGGACAGTTCGGCCCGATCAACCGCGTCGGCCTGCCTTGCAGGAAAGTCGACGTGCGGATCATGTCGAATGTGGGAATCCCTTCCGTGATGCAGACGACCAGTTCGATTCCGGCATCGGCCGCCTCCATGATGGCGTCCGCGGCAAACGGGGGCGGAACGAAGATCACAGTCGCATTCGCGCCCGTCTTACGCCGAGCTTCATCAACGCTGTTGAATACGTCCATTCCTTCGTGCTTGGTGCCGCCTTTGCCTGGCGTCACGCCCCCAGCGACGTTCGTGCCATATTTCACCGCCTGCAGGGCATGAAAAGTCCCTTCGCGGCCCGTGATTCCCTGCACGATCAGACGGGTGTTCTTATCGACAAGTACGCTCATTTATGAATCCTCGACTTGATGGCTACGCCCTATCGGGCTTGCATTCGCAGCCGCTCATGTTATTTACCGGCCCCGGCGGCCGCCACAACTTTCTCAGCGGCGTCCTTCATGCCATCCGCGACAATAAAATTGAGTCCGGACTTCCGAAGAATGTCCTGGCCCTGCTCCACATTCGTACCTTCAAGACGGACGACTACCGGAACCTTGACGCCCATGGCCTTGGCCGCTTCGACCACTCCCGACGCCACAATATCGCATCGCATGATTCCACCGAAAATATTGATCAGGACCGCCCGCACATGTCGATCGGAAAGCAGAATCCGGAACGCGTTTTTCACCTGCTCGGCCGAAGCGCCGCCGCCAACATCGAGAAAATTTGCAGGGCTTCCACCGGCCAGCTTGATGATGTCCATCGTTGCCATGGCCAGGCCCGCCCCGTTGACCATGCAGGCGACACTTCCGTCGAGCTTGATGTAATTCAGGCCAAACTTGCTGGCTTCGATTTCAAGCGGATCTTCCTCGTTGAGGTCGCGGAGTTCCTTCAGGTCCTTGTGGCGGTAAAGTGCGTTGTCGTCAAAACTCATCTTGGCGTCGAGCGCATACACTTTGTTGTCGCCCGTTACCAGGAAAGGATTGATTTCGGCCAGCGATGCGTCCGTATCCTCAAATGCCTTGTACAAGGCCACCATGAATTGGGCCGCATCATTGATTAATTCCGGGGCGATGCCGATACCGAATGCCAGCTTGCGGGCTTGAAAGGGCTGCAGGCCGAGGCCCG
>CAMAWS010000162.1 GCA_945861845.1 Candidatus Sulfopaludibacter sp. SbA3
AATGACGAGATTGTTTTCCAGAAACCAATTTCCGGATCGAGCGGCCTCAAACTTGTCGTTGGTGAGGATCTCGAAAGGTAGGTGGAAGCGGCGGCCGAGTTCATCCTGCCACTGTTCGGCAAGACTTCCCGGACAAACGATGAGGCACCGCTGAAGATCGCCCCGCGCGATCAGTTCTTTGATGAATAGTCCCGCCATGATCGTCTTTCCGGCGCCGGGATCATCGGCCAGAAGGAATCTCAGTGGCTGTCGCGGCAACATGGACTCGTACACGGCCGTAATCTGGTGCGGGAGCGGATCGACCAGAGAAGTGTGAACAGCCAGAACCGGATCGAACAAATGGGCGAGCCGGATTCGATGCGCCTCCGATACGAGGCGGAACAGCGCCCCGTCGCCGTCGAAACTCCATGGCCGTCCGATCTCGACTATTTCAAGCCGGGGTTCGTCATGACGGTAGAGAAGTTGATTGGCGACTCTCCCAGCGGGGCTCTTGTAGGTAAGCTCTAAATCCTCCGAACCAAACCACTGGACCGAAACCACGCCGACTAATTGGTCCGGCAAAATGCCGCGCACCGATGTATTCGGCTGGAGGTCTTCGAGTTTTGCCATGGGTGACCAATATTACCGTTTCGGTTGCGACCCTGCTACTTTCCGTAGCGGACCTGTTCCAGAAACAGGCCCGCAGCGGGGGCCGTCCACGCGGCGACGTCGAGTTTCGGATCGCAGCGGCCATCGAGGAGTTTGCGAAAGTCCGGCTCGCGAATTTCGCCCGTGCCCACTTTTACCAGGACGCCAACAACCCGGCGGACCATTCGCCATAGAAAATGAGACGCTTCGATTCGAATCAGGATGATGTCGTCTCGAACTTCGATCTCCGCTTTTTCGACGACGACGATCGTCGACTCGTCCGGCCGCGCGGCATCCGCGGCGCGAAAGCAGATGAAATCGTGGCGGCCGGCCAGCAGCGCCGCCGCCCGCCGCATGGTTTCCAGGTTTAATTCATCCTTGATCCACCAGACGTACCTCTTGCGAAATGCCTGCTTTCGAGTCGAGATCTGGTAGATGTAGACCCGGTTGGTGGCATCGTGCCGCGCATGAAAATTCCTGGCGACGCGCTCGATGCTTGTAACCACGATGTCGGCCGGCAGCAGATCGTTCAGCCGCCGCGCGAGAACCTCGGCCGATTGGCGAGCATCGGTGGCCACCTTCAGGTGCGCCACTTGGGCAAGGGCATGCACGCCCGCGTCCGTGCGGCCACTGCCCTGCATCTCGACCTTTGCTCCAAAGGCTTCTTCCGCCGCTTTCCGCAGTTCGCCCATCACGGACCGGGCGTTCTTTTGCTCCTGCCATCCGTGGTAGCGGCTGCCGTCATATTCAAGGATTACTTTGAATGTTGTCATGAAGGAGGAGGGGGTTCACCGGCCTTGAGTTTGGTCTTCTACACAGGGAAGCCGCGTAGCAACGAAACAGTTTAGCCACGGGTGTTAGCCCGTGGGTTCTGACAAGCACGTTGTATCCAGCCCCGGCGGGGCGACACAGCATACAAGTATCGTGCTATGTCGCACCTGCGGTGCTGATATCCGGTCGTTGGCCGACCACGGGCTGACGCCCGTGGCTAACATTCTTTCGCCACTACGCGGTTAGTTCGAGGACTGCTGCAGAACCATTTTCAGGTCGGCCAGCAACTTGTCCGTTGGAATCAACTGGCCGCTGACGCTCTTCCAGATGACCTTGCCCTTGTCATCAATAAGGAAGTAGTAGCGCTTCGAGGTCCTGTTCGGGCTGACCGCGTCGTACTTGGTCGTCACCGTAAGTTCCGGATCGCTCACGAAACCGTTCTTCGCGCCAACAACTTCCTTGAACTTCGCCTGCGCGCCGCGCAGATCGCGCGAAACGCCGATTAACTCGATGTTCATGCCGGTAAACTGATCGTGGAATTTTCCAGCCTCGGTGAACTCGGTCGTGCAGCCTGCAGTAAACGCTCCAGGGAAGAACATCAAGAGGGCGTTCTTTTTCCCAACGAGGTCTTTCAAATTGGCGGCCGCAACGGAAGTTGTTCCCTGCGCCAATGCGAAGTCGGGCGCCACGTCGCCGATTTTAGGGGAATTGTCGACGGCGTTGGGTGTCGCGGTAAGCTGCGCAAATCCGGTCGTGGCGGCAATCAGCATCGAAATCGCCACCGAAAGTACTGTCTTCTTCATGTTTCCTCCTTCAGGAAGTTGTCAGTATAAGGCGTAATTGGGAGACAGGCCACTATAACCCCGGTGCCCCCGATGCCCGAAAGAGCTCATCCGCGGACTGCATCACGATCTGGCGCAGACGAAGCGGCAGGCCGGTATTCTCGGCAAGAAATGCGCGCACGACTTCGGCGGCGGCCGCGCTGTTGTGACCGCCAATCGTTGCGTCAATCCAGTTCCTGGGGAAGAAGATGTCGCCGGTACGCTGAATCTCCGGCAGCAGGTCCAGTGCGGGACGCAAATATTTCCGCGATTGTGCCGCTCGCAAGGGGTGGTGGATATAGCGCAGTCCTTCCAGCACCCATGGCTCGGTGCGGCGGTTCTTCACGTCGGCAAGGCCCAGGAAGAATGCGTCTCGCGTTTCCGGGCGATCCGACAAAGCGGGAATGACGAATTCAAAACGCGCCTTGCGGTCGGGATTCATGAACCGTTGGCTCTGTTCCTCGAGTATGGCGGCTGACTGCGCAACCCCGCGAACGGCCAGTTCCATCGCCATTGCAGCTTCGTCGGGTTCCGCGAGCGTCAGGCCCGCCATTTTTTCCTGCCTCCGCCATACGCGCTCCAGGAATGCGACGCCATCGGGAGTGGTCACATTCGAACGGAACGCGGAAAAGTATGTGGACTTCAGGCTCGACGATGCCGCGCGCGCCAGGCCGTTTCGCAGCGTCTGCTCCAGTTTCGGCACACGCGCCCCGCGCTCCGTGTCCGGTAGAAATCTCCAGAAGACGCCGGACACATAACCAAGAATCAGTTGAACATTCTGCTCGGTGTCCTCGCGCGGCAACGCCTTCAGCGCCAGATCCATGAGATCGGCCGCCTTTACTCGCCGATCGAGCATCTCCTCCCACAGGGTGATCCATGCTGCGCCGCGGGCAACCGGGTCTTTCAATTCCGGGAGGTGCTCCAGGAGGAAGGCTCGGCTGGCGCTGTCCAGTGTAAATCCGCCGTAGGCGAGGCCGCCGCCGGCCGGGAGCACGAAATCCGGCCGGGAGCCCGTATGTAAAATTTCCGCGGTCTCGCCTTGCATCTCCACGGAAATCGACCGCACGGTCGAGCCGGATCCAACGAGCACTTCCATTTGTTGCGTCCATCGCAAGGACCTGCCTTCCATCGGGTCACTCTGGATGAAAACAAGCCTGTCTCCTGCAACCTCGGTGCGGATAGAAGGCCTGCCAGGTTCCTCGACCCAGGCGCGGCTCCATGCGGCCACGTCCAGTTCGGCCCGCTCATCCAATACACGGACCAGATCAAGCCATGTGGCGTTGCCGAACTCGAATTCCTTGAGGTATGCGCGAATGCCCTCCCGAAAACGTTCTGGCCCGAGAATCCTCTCGAGTTGCCGCATCACAATGGGAGCTTTCTGGTAAATGATGGCTCCATAGAGGCTGCCCGCTTCCGCGAGATTTGCAAGTTCCTGCCGAATGGGATGCGTGCCCGCCGTGCGATCCACGGCGTAAGCCGCGGGATAGTTGGAGACCAGGAAACGAAGTTCGTGATTCACGTTGGGAAACGAGGGCTTCACGATCTTGGCCGCCATGAAATTGGCGAAGACCTCCTTCATCCACACGTCGTTGAACCACTGCATGGTCACCAGGCCGCCAAACCACATATGCGACGTTTCGTGCGCGATCAGGCTTGCGCGGTTGAGCATCTGGTTCTCGGTGGCCGACTCGTCCAGCAGTACCGATGTGGCGTTATAGAAAATCGAGCCGGGATGCTCCATTCCGCCGAATTGAAACGCGGGCAACAGGACGAAGTCGAACTTGCCGAACCGGTATGGAATTGCCGTGTATTCCTCCAGCCATTGAAGCGCCGCGCCATGGAGATCAAAGACAGCTTCACGGTTGCGCGCAACTTTCCCAGCATCCGTCTCCCTGTGAAACATTCGGTATGTTCGGCCGCCACGCTGGGCAGTCTCCACCTGGAATTTCCCTGCCGCAAAAGCAAATAGGTAGGTCGGTATCGGTTCGGTTTCGCCGTAGCGAATGGACACGCTATTACCTGAAGGCCCGCGCGACACCTCGGCGCCATTGGCGACCGACTGCCAGTCGGCAGGCGTCGTTAGCCCGAGCGTGAACCGCGCCTTGAGATCGGGCTGATCGAAGCATGGAAAGGCAAGGCGGGCGCGCGCCGGAACGAACAGCGTGTACATGAACTCCGGATTGCGGTTGAGCGCGACATCCCCTGCGAGGAAAACGATCTCAACGGAATTCTCGCCCGCGGTAAGTTCAGCGGCGGGAATGACAATGTGCCCATTGGCGGCACGAAACCTTGATGGCTGCCCGCCGACAGACACCGAAAGGATCGATTCGGCTCCAGGCTCGAAGTCGAGAACCAGCGGTTGCGAGGTGTCTTTCAGTGCAAAGCGAATGATGGCGCGACCGGACAACGGCTCGGAGACAACAGCAGGAATCCGGAAGGACAGGTCATACCGCAAGCTCGCGATCGAGCGGGCTCGCTCGATTGCCAGGGCAAGCGCAACTCCCGGTTCGGGATCCACACCCCGGCTTGAATTCCCCTGACAACCCGATTGAAACACCATAAGCAGGAGCAAGAGTATGACACGCATCGGCGAATTATCTGTGAACGGAGACGGCAGGGAGAAACGGATTCCCCTAAATGAGAATTGAAAATTGAACATTGAGTATTGAGAACTTAGAGCTGGCAAATCGGCCAATTTGGTTACGCGTCAATTCTCAATGCTCAATGTTCAATTTTCAATTCTCATCTTTGTGGCCCCACCGGACCTAACTTGGCCGTCTCGTTGAACATACTTGCCGCCGTGCGCGAAAGCACAAGCGGGAAACTGGTCATTTTTGCCGGGCTGGAAGCCGGCGTCGGAAAGGCGATTTGCGCAGCCAATGTTGCGGTCCGTCTTTCACAACGCTGGAAGTGTGTCGTTATCGACATGGACGCCGCATCCGGCAATCTCCACAAGTATCTTGGGGTACCGCCTCCGGATCCGCGGACCTGGGAATCCCCGGAAGATCCATTTACTTCTCTTTCGTCTTTCAAAACCAAAACCCGATTCCCCAACCTCGATTTCATTCACTGGTCAGCGGAATTTCCTCCTGTCGATCTCTTTTGCCAGACTCTTCAGTCCTACCCTGCCGATTACGTATTTTTGACCTTGAACCCGGGCGCCAGTGACGAAGCGCTGGACCTGTTCGCTGCAGCCGATATCCCGATACTTGTAACCAGTCCCAGCGGCGCCATGCAGGACAAGGCTCTCGACTTTCTCCGTCGCTTTTCGTGGCGTGGTTTCGGAGACCGGCAGGTCTACATCATCCTGAACCAGCTGCAGCGTGGAGGCGAAGAGAGGGAGAACAAGGCCCTGATCGAAAAGGCCAGGCACAGCTTCGGCCTGAACGTAAACGTTTTCGGAACGGTCTTGTACAACCCGGATGCGCTCACAAACATTTTCCTGGGTGCGGCGCCTGCGCCACCGAGGTCGAAGAGTCAAACGACTCTTGTCTTTGAAGACATGACATTAAAAATTGAACGACTCCTCCCGCGCGGTGATTCATCGAAAGGCGGGAACGTCCCTGCACGCCGAGCAGCCGGCCTCGTCGCCACGCTGTCGGAGTCGGCGCGGGAGGCCGTTGCGGCGTCCATCGGTGGAAAATCGCGGAGACTCGAGGAGGAGCTGCGGCGGAAAGATGAAATCATCCGCAGCCTCCATCAGCGTTACGACGTGGCCGTCGCAGACCTGCAGCAAATGCTGAAGAACAGGAACGCCCAGGTGGCCGATCACGCCGCAACGATTCAAGCTCTCCAGGAGGAAATTCGCCAGGGCAATGACAGGATCTCGGAGCGCACGAACCGGTTCCTGGATCTTGAGAGCGCCATTGCGACGCGCGAAGCAGAAGTCCGGAATCTGCAGGATCAAATCCAGAGGTTCGAGCAAACCAATGCCATGTTGGCGCTGGACCGAACTGAAGCCATGCGCCGCGTGACCGAACAGTTGGCGGAGCAGGCCAGGCAAGCGGGCGAAGCGGAACACACAATCGCCGCAAAACATGCCGAAATTCGCGGGCTTGAAGGCGAACTGAATCGCATTCAAGAAGACAGCCGCGCACTCGCCCAGGAGATCGCGCGGGAAAAGCAGGAGAAACTCTCCTTGCAGGCACTGAACCAGCGTGTCATCGCCGAGTTGAGCCAGAAAGCCGCACAGCTGTCGGAAATGATATCCAGCCAGGCGAAGCTTGAAAGCGATTTCAAGGACGCGATAGCGGCAGAGCGCATGGAGATTCAGCGGGTCGAAGACGAACTGAGTCGAATCAAGGAAGCCAATCGCGCCTTGACTGAAGAGAAGCTGTCGCTCCAGCAGGCGAACCGGGAAATCAAGGACGAATCATCAGAAATTCAACGGCTCAAGGATGAGATCGATCGACATGCCGAGGATACGCGGATTCTCACCGACGAAAACACCGCCCTGCAGCGCACGAATCAGGGCATTGCGGTGGAACGAAACGAGACGGTTCGCCGGCTCACCAAGCAGTTGAAAGACGAAAACAGGAGGTCATCCGAACTGGAAGCCGCGATAGCCGAAAATCGTTCGGAAATCCAGCGGCTGAAAGATGAAGCGGGCCGGATCGTCGAGCCGAGTCCTGATTTGACTGAACAACTGGCCGCTCAAACCAGACGCGCAGACGAACTGGAAGCCACCATTGCGGCAAGCCAGGGAGACGTTCACCGCATCGAGGAAGAGATCAACCAGTTGAGGGACGCCAATTCCGCGCTCGGCGGCCAAATGGCCGAACAAATTGCAGGAGCTGCTGAACTTGAGGCGCTCATCGCGGCCAACCAGGCACATATTCACAGCCTCGAAGACGAACTGAGCCGTCTCAGGAATACCAATTCGCTTCTCGCCGAAGAGAAGCGAGCCCTGCAGCATACGAC
>CAMAWS010000163.1 GCA_945861845.1 Candidatus Sulfopaludibacter sp. SbA3
CCCAGAATATGCCGGGCGCGATCGCCACCGGATCGACGTCGTCCAGGACGATAGCGGCGTCATTGCCGCCCAATTCCAGCGTGACGCGCTTGAGGTTGGACGAAGCGCTGACTAGAACCTTCTTGCCTGTGGCCACAGAACCGGTGAAAGCAATCTTGTCGATCCCGGCATGCTCCGTCATCCATGGCCCGAGGTCATTGCCACCCGCAATGATGTTCAGCACGCCCGGCGGCAGAATACCGCGGATGATCTCGCCCATCCTCAAAGTTGTCAGTGGCGTATTTGGAGAAGGTTTCTGCACCACCGTATTGCCGGTGTAGAGGGCCTGGATAATCCTCCCAATGGCAATAACGATCGGAACGTTCCATGGCGTGATGATGCCGACGACACCCAGCGGACGGTAGCGAAGTTCCACGCGGCCGTGGTCATCGTCGCGCAGAAGTTCGTTCTTGATCTCGATAGACGACAGCCGTTCGATCTGCCGTGGCGCCAGCGTCAATTCCGCCTGCGCGTCGGCAAGGGGTTTCCCCTGCTCGCGAACCAGCAACGGAGCGAGTTCTTCCGCATGCTCGCGCAAAGCCTGGGCGAAACGGAGCAGATACTCACGGCGATCCTGAAAGGAAAGGCGGCTCCAGGCGGGAAAGGCCCGGCGCGCCGCGGCAACGGCCTGATCGAGTTGCGCACGGGATGAGTCCGGGAACTTCGCAAAAGGCTTGGCGGTGGAGGGATTGATCACATCCAGCCAGGCATCGCTCACTTCGCCGCGTCCGTCGATCGTATGGGTGAAGTCGTTCACGAAATAGGAGTTTGCCATGGAAATTAGGGACAGTGAGCAATTTCCGCCGGAAATTGCTCACTGTCCCTAATTTCCATCTGCGGACGGGGTATAATTTGCGCGAAATGACTGAACTAACTGCAATCCGCACGGACTGGACCCGCCAGGAAGCGCGCCAAATCTACAATAAACCTCTCCTCGAACTGGTTTTCGAAGCCCAGCAGACACACCGCCAGTACCACACAGCAAGCGGGGTGCAACTCTGCCAGTTGCTCTCCATAAAGACGGGCGGCTGTCCGGAAGACTGCGCGTACTGCCCGCAGAGCGCACACTACTCGACGGGTCTGGACAAGCAAGGGTTGCTCGCCATCGACGAGGTCATGCAGGCCGCGCGCAGAGCCAAAGAAGAAGGTATTCACCGATTCTGCATGGGCGCAGCGTGGCGGGAAGCGCCCGAGGGAAAGGAATTCGACCAGGTGCTTGAGATGGTGCGCGGGGTCTCTTCGCTGGGCCTCGAAGTCTGCTGCACTCTCGGCATGCTTACCAACGACCAGGCAGTGCGGCTGGCGGAGGCCGGCCTGTCTGCCTACAATCACAATCTCGATACGTCGCCCGAGTTTTACGGCCAGATCATTACGACGCGAAACTACAAGGATCGCCTGGAAACAATCGACGCGGTGCGAAAAGCCGGCGTCACGGTTTGCTGCGGCGGCATCATCGGCATGGGTGAATCCGACGACGATCGCGTCGGCCTGCTTCACCAGCTTGCGTCGCTCGCCCCTCATCCCGAAAGCGTCCCGATCAATATGCTGGTGCGCGTTGAAGGTACGCCGCTTGCCAATGCCGAGGCGATTGATCCGCTGATCATGGTTCGAACCCTTGCGGCGGCGCGGCTACTGATGCCCGCTTCGCGGCTGCGGCTCAGCGCCGGACGGCGCTCGCTGACACGCGAAGCCGCGACGCTCTGTTTTCTCGCAGGCGCTAACTCGATTTTTGTAGGCGACAAGCTCCTGACCACGCCAAATCCCGGACGGGACGAGGACGAGCTTCTTCTGGAAACGCTGAGTCTGACTCCGATGCCATGATGGAGTCTCGCCTGCAGCGCGACCTGGATACCCTGCGATCCCAGGCACAGTTCCGAACCCTGGAAACGCCTTCCGGAATTAACTTCTGTTCAAACGACTACCTCGCACTTGCCAGCGACGAACGTCTCCGCGAGGCGCTCTCCGCGGCGGTCGCGGGAGGCATCGCCCTCGGCGGCACCGGCTCGCGGCTGCTCTCAGGCCATTCGAAGGTATGGGATGACCTCGAAGCGGAGTTTGCGGAGTTCGTTGGAGCCGAGGCCGCGCTGTTTTTCGGTTCCGGATACGCGGCAAACACCGGCCTGCTGGCCTCGGTGCTCCAACCGAACGACACGGTCTTCTCAGATGAATTCAACCACGCAAGCATCGTGGATGGAATTCGCATGACGCGAGCCGAGCGGGTTATCTTCCCTCACCTCGATCTCCACTTCCTTGAGAGCGCCCTTGCTGAGAACCGAAAAGGAGAAAAGTTTGTCGTCGTCGAGAGCATCTTCAGTATGGACGGCGACCGGGCGCCCTTACCGGACTTGATGGCGTTGTGTGAGCGCTTCGGGGCAAACCTTGTCGTGGATGAAGCCCACGCAACAGGTGTCGCGGGTCCGGAAGGCCGGGGCCTTGCCGCGGCAGCCGGACGCCGGATTTTCGCGACGGTCCATACCTGCGGTAAGGCGCTGGCGTCCGCCGGAGCATTCGTCGCAGGATCGAAAGCGCTTAAAGACTACCTGGTCAATCACGCGAGGCCTTTCATCTTCAGCACGGCCCTGCCTCCATACATGGCTCTGCAGGTTCGCGCCGCGCTAAGGCTCGCCCAAACCGCCGAGGACCGCCGTAGCCACCTCGCAGAAATGGGCGATCTGCTCCGAATGAAGCTCAAGCAGGGCGGATTCGACACCAGATTGAGCGACTCTCAGATCATCCCGGTCGTGCTCGGATCCAACGAGACAGCGCTCAAATGCGCCGAACGCCTGAAGGCGGGCGGCTTCGGAGTTCGCGCCATTCGACCGCCGACCGTTCCCGCCGGGACGGCGCGGCTGAGAATTTCGCTCACTTCGGGCCATTCGAATGACGACATAGATAAACTGGCGGCAGCACTCCATGAATCATGATTTTTTCGTTACCGGTACAGATACAAACGTGGGCAAGACAGTGCTGTCAGCGCTTCTATGCGCCGCCCTCGATGCGGCCTACTGGAAACCGATTCAGACCGGAGCACCCGCCGAACGTGACCGGCAGACGGTGACCGCGTTGGCCGAATTGCCGGCGCATCGAACCCTCGAAGAAGCGTATGTCTTCGAGCCTCCCGTGTCGCCTCATCTCGCCGCACAACTCGCTGGCATCCCTATCCACCTCGATCGCATCACTCGTCCCGACACTTCGGTTCGCCTCGTGATCGAAGGCGCCGGCGGCGTGCTGGTTCCGATCAATGAGTCTGAGTTGATGCTCGACCTGATGCGGCGCCTCGGCGTTCCGATCATCGTTGCCTCGCGAACCAGCCTGGGTACGATCAATCACACGCTGTTGACAGTTCGTTGCCTGCGAGACGCTTCCCTTCCAGTGGCCGGCGTGGTCCTAATCGGAGAGGAGAGCCCTGCCAACCGGGCCGCAATCGAACGATTCGGAAACGTGCCGGTCATTGGTTGGATTCCGAAGCTGGATGTAATGAATCGCGCCGTGCTGCTGGATGTATTTGAACGGCATTTCGACAAGTCGTGTTTCAAATGAAGCACACATTGCGCTGAATCTCGTTTGACGCCAAATCGCCACATTGGCGCCTTTTATTTCCGAGAATTACCGGGAGAACATCTGGCGGGGATAAGCGCCAACCGCCGGCTGAATGAGTTATTACTCGCGGTTTGCGGATCGTGGGTTGCAGGGTTGCTGGCGCATGGCGACTCGACATTCTCGAAGAATCTCACATCTCGTCGGCGGCAAGACGGATCGCACAATGCCGGTAGAAGTATCGGGAGCAGGACATCCGACTGTCCTCACGCCTATAGAAAGTCGGCCGGCAAAGCTCCTGGACCGGCTTCGAATGGCGATTCGAGTACGCCACTACAGCCCCAGAACCCAGGAAGCATACGTCGGATGGGTGAAGCGGTTCATCGTATTCCACGGAAAGCGTCACCCTGATGAAATGGGCGAACCGGAGATCGACGAATTCGTTACGTACCTTGCCGTTCAAAGAAAGGTCAGCGCTTCCACTCAAAACCAGGCATTGGCCGCGCTCCTGTTTCTATATCGGGACGTTCTGGGGCGATCCCTTAATTGGATCGAGCCGGCTGTTCGAGCTAAACGGCCGGAAAGACTGCCTGTGGTTTTGACTCGCCAGGAAGTAAGGATCGTCCTTGGTCTGATGAAGGGTATCCCATACGTACGCCGGATAGCCAGCTCGCAACAAGAACCTGGAGAAATGGCGAACGAGGGTGATCCGTTGCTGTTGGGTGCTTGCACTTTCGTGCGCTTTCTTTTCCAACCACCTCCGAGCCATGGACCGGGGTAACTCCTGAGTCGCCAATCCTTCCTGCACGAGGAAATCGTCGAGACGCTGCAGGATTCGAGCCGGCTCATGATAGGCGTAGCCACAGGCGTGCTTTTCCTGGAGAAACTTGTCCATCAATGGAGCCAGAACGACCTGGAACCCCGTGTTGGATGCATCATTGGGCATGATTCACCTCCTCAGGATCCAACGCCACGCTCCGCAAGGACTCGACATCTGCCTTCGCGTAAATTTGTGTGGATTCCAAGCTGGCATGTCCCAAGATTCCCGCAATGGTTGTAAACGGCGTCCCCTTCTCCAGAAGCCGAGTTGCCAGAGTGTGGCGGAGCGAATGCAGGCCGCGCTTTCGTGGGGTCCGAAAAGTGATCCCCGCCAACCGGCGCCAGTAGGTGACAATGTGGTGCAGGTTGCTGTTTTCCATGAAAGGACCAAAAGGAGGATTCACTTTGAGGAAAACATCTCGATGCGCCGTTTGGGGACGCCCCGACTTTAAGTAGTCGATCAGAGCCGCCCCCACTTCGCTGGTCAGGGGCAGGCTCAATGGCATGCCTGTTTTCGATTGAGTGACTTCCAGTGTCGAATCTTCCCAATGAAGCTGATCCAGTTTGAGTGTGCGAATGTCTCCGGCACGCAATCCCAACCGGCATGCCAATAGGAGAATGGCGTAATCTCGTTTACCTTTCGCCGAACTGCGATCGACCGCCTCCAAAAGTCTGACGACGAGTTCCTTCTCCCAAACCGACGGGATCGTGGCATCCCGGGGAACACGGATTTTCGGCAGCTCCACACGGAGATCCTTCTGCAGAATCCCCCGCATTGTCAGAAACCGGAGAAAAGACCGCACATCCGAAACGATTCGCGCCACTGTTTTCGGCTGCAAGTGATCCCGGCAGCACACGAACTCGGACAGATCCAACGCCTGAATTTGGTCCAGAGTCCGCGCTTTCCTGGAATGGAGAAAGTCTAAAAAGATCGTGATCTCTGTCGTACGCCCATGAATGGTCCACGGTCGAAGCTGGAGACGATCCTTACAGTACTGTTCGTAGTCGCGAAGCGTTTTCTGCATGGCCGGGAATAGACGGATCGCCTCCACCTCCGTGAATGCTCGTTCGATGCGGCCGTCCTTGGCAAAATCCGCAAGCACCTTCACACCACACACCATATGTCAACGCCAGCCCCGGTCGTTGTCGTACTCGCGGGAATTGGGGCACTGACTTCTATTCTCGGAATTCAAGCGGTCAATCCGGAGCCCGAGGAGGTGGGCGCCCTGCTAATTGTCTTCTTTGGAACCGGATTCGGCATTGTTGTCGCCTCTCAACTTCTCAGCGGCATCACAGAATTTGCGAGTGCCGGTTTCGCGGCGCGATTGGGCGTTTGGGGCCCGACCAAGCTTGGCCTCATCTACGGAACGAGTATCGGAGCATTGTGGGCACTGCTCCTTTATGTCGGGTTAGTGCTCGGGTCTGGATCCGCAATCCCACCCACTATGTTTTGGTTTGGATTCGGCGGCACAACGATAGTGGGATCTCTACTGGGAGCGCTCACAGGGACGATGGTCGGCGTGGTCCGCACGTTCGGCACGGAGATGTGGTGCGAGGGATGTAGTCGGCGCGTGAAACATTTTTTCCGTTATTGCGAACTTGAACCCACAAGCGGCGACTGGGAATACTACGACCGGTATAAAGTGACGTGCTGTTTAAGATGTAGCGGGATTGTGAGTCGCATGAGGGTTGAGAGCGGATACCTGTTTGGTCAGACCGATCCCTTCTTCGGTCCGGTTAAGGAGAAGCTCCTTGGCGAATTTACGAAGCGCACGCGACTGCGGCCCAAAACGTTGCAGCCGCCGAGCCGCGCGTGAAGGTTTCGGGCTAAATCGAAAATGGCTCTCGCGGCGCTTGCGGCTGATCGTCGAATCGTTAGGCAGGCTGAACCGCGACATCCGCAGCGTATACTGGCCGCCGTGATAATCACTTGGGATCCCAAGAAAGCTGAAGCGAATCTCCGCAAACACGGTGTCGATTTTGACGAAGCGGCGACGGTCTTCAGCGATACGCTATCAACGACTTTTCCAAGCGAGGATCATTCGGAGAATGAAGCACGGTTTATTACAATCGGCTTGTCGGCGAATCGACAAATGTTGGTTGTGGCGCATACTGAGGATGACAACATCATTCGAATAATCAGCGCTCGACAGGCGACATCTCAGGAAAAACGATTTTATGAAAAAGGCCAGTCCTCTTGAAAATGACATGAGAGCGGAATACGACTTTGCGTCCATGCGTGGCGGGGTTAGAGGAAAGTATGTGGAGAGACTCCGCCAAGCGAGCAATATTGTGGTACTCGAACCAGAGATCGCCCAAGCATTTCCAACCGGCGAGGCCGTGAACGCGGCACTTCGAGGAATGCTGGACACGGCGAGAACCGTCCGAACCCACGGGGGGCTGCCTAACACGGCGTTGCAGCCGACGAGCCGCGCCCGACGTAAATCTAAGTCCCCACGGAATCCTCGCGCGGCTCGCGGCTGAACGCCATAATCGTTGGGCGGACGACTGACAACTTTGAGTTCGACCCGCAACTCGACGCTGTGAAGGACCGGGAGTAGAATCGGACCATGCGTATTACACCAGGCAAAGTCGTCAACGGAAACATCATTGTCGAAGGCGAGTCCCTCAATGAAGGGGCTGCTGTTACCATCTTGGTTTCCGACGAGCACACGTTCACTCTAACGGATGCGGAAGAAGCTGATCTTCTCGTATCCATTGCCCAAGCTGAC
>CAMAWS010000164.1 GCA_945861845.1 Candidatus Sulfopaludibacter sp. SbA3
ACGGTTTGCGGCCAGAGCGGACACCGGCGTTCCGTCCGGCCCTTACCGTGAATCTTGACCGACGACAGGTCCCGGCCCGGCACCGCCCCCAGATCGAGGTTTCCGATAAGAAGTTGAGCCGCCTCATCGGCGCGCGCGCCGGTATTGTAAAGGAACAGCAACATGAGGTGATCCCGCTGTCCTTGAGCGGTTTTGAGGTCCGGTGCCGCCAGCAACGCATCCATCTCGGGCTTCTCCAGATAGGTGATCAGCTTGGTGGTGCATTTTTTGAAGGGGATTGCCCGAATCTGTGCGCACCATTCGATGTGCTCCGGGCTGTGGGCGGCCACAAAGTGGCTGAACGCGTGGATGGCCGCAAGGCGCTGATTGCGGGTGGAGATGGCGCAGCCACGGGTACCCTCCAGGTCAGCAAGAAACCCTCCCACACACTTCTCGAATACGTCGGCCACAGCGAGTTCGTCGACCTTCTTGTGGGCTTCACGCGCCGCGAAAGGAATCAGCAAGGCTAGCGTGTCTCGGTAGCTCCGTTGTGTGTTCACGGACAGGTTACGCTCCCCGATGAGATGCTCGAGGAGAAAGCGGCGTACCCAAGAACCCAACTTGCCTGTATCAGCCATGGATCACCTCCGAGAAAACGTAGCTGGCGAAACGGTCACTGGCCTGCTGCAACAAGTCCGCGGTCATCGTCAGGTAATGCTGGGTTCCACCAATGCCGGCGTGGCCCAGGTAGGTTGACAGCAGCGGCAGGAGCCTTTGGACGTCCTTTCCTTCCCGATACCACGCCGTCAAACGATGGACGGCGGCAGAGTGTCGCAGATCGTGAAGCCGCGGCTGGTAACGGGCATCATCCCCTCGGCTGACGCCGGTCTGTTTGCGGAGCCGCCGGAACGCCCGGCGAAGAAGATCGGCAGGTATGCGCTCGCCGGCCTTGGTGACGAATAATGGGGCGTTCTCGCCCTGCGAGTGGCCGGCCGCGGCTCTCAACTCGGCATATTTCAGCAGCGCCTCATGGAGGTCGCATCCCAACGGAACCAGGCGCGATTTGTAGAACTTCGTATCGCGAATGATCAGGAGGGACTCACGAAGGTCCACATCGCAGAGCTCCAAGGAAAGGCACTCGCCTTCTCGCAGGGCGGCTCCATAGAGAGTGAGCAAGATGGTTCGAAACGTGTGTGGCTCCATCTGAATCCTCTGCTTCTGATAGCGGGCCGTGCCATCGAGCAGACGGCGCAGATCTTCAACCGAGTAGATGTACGGCACGAAGCGCTCGGGCTCTTTCGGTAGTATCGTGGGCAGCGGGGAGCCGGCAATGTATCCGCGGCTAGTGGCGTAGCGGTAAAAACCCCGCAGAGCCGTATACTTCATGTGCCAGAACCTGGTGATGGGCCCGCTGCCATCGAGAAAAGCCTTTACTTGGCCGGCCTGCACCTCGGAGATGGCCACTGTTTCTCCGATCATGCGGGCAAACGACTGCAGGAGCTTGGCGTCTCGTTCGAACTTCTCGCCGAGATTCCTTCGAAAGGCAACGTATTGAACGATGAGTTCGGCGAGCTTCATGCCAGGCCTCCGAGCGAAAAGTTTGCCACCTCTCGCAAACCGGCGATGTCGACCTTGGCGTAGGCGGCCGTGACCTTGGGCGAGCGATGTCCCAGGTGATCTCCGATCTCTTTCAACGTCAATCCTTCGGAAAGCAAGTGCGTCGCACAGGCATGCCGAAGGGTGTGAGGGCCGCGCTGTCTCAGTGCAAGCCCAAGGGGACGAAGTCGCTTGGCAACCATTGTCCAGACCGAACTGCTGCCTCGCAATGGCTGGATGGGCGCTTCCACGGTCAGGAAGATCTCGCGATAGGCCGCTGATCTTGGACGTCCTTCTTCCAGGTAACGCAGGATGGCGTCGCCAACAGTTGCGACCAGCGGATAACACTGTATTCGCCGGCCCTTCGTACGCGGCACCTTGATCAGGTTGTTCTCCCAATCCAGATCCTCCAGGCTCAGTGCCCGGACTTCACCCGAGCGCATGCCGTAAACCGCAAACAGCAGGAGCATGGCACGGTCCCGAAGATCCTTTGGGCGATCGGATTCGGCCGTTGCTATCAGCCGTTGCACATCCTTCCAAGACGGACCAGAAGGCAGGCCTTCATACGGGTACACGCGTGGCGATTTGATCAGGCCGGCGAGACCCCGCTGGCACCAACCTCTTCTCTCGGCATGTCGGAAGAAACTGCGGATTCCGGAGGCGTAGGTTTTGACCGAGCTTCTGGAATACCCGTCATCCCGCCCTTTGTGAGCGATCGCTTCGTCGACCTCGCCGATATTGACGTCGGACAGGGAGAGGTGGTCGCGGAAGAACCGTTGCAAGAAGTCTTCAGCAATCCAGCGTCTTCCACTGATTGTTGCTTCAGACAGGCCCCGTTCTTGCCGCATGTAGGCGGTAAAGTCCTCGACCAGCGGATCGTAAGGGCGTGGGTCGGCCGGGGCGATCTCAAGCCGATCCATGAAAAGGAGCCAGCGAGTTGCGCGGTGCGGGAGGTTCTCGCGGCCGCGGCGTCCGTTCTGATAGCTAAAGTACTTGGGTTCGCGGGCCGCCCATTTCGCGATGACTGCCTCCACGGTGGAGGAATCAAACTTTTGGGATGATTCCGGCAAGCTCAGAAGGCTCTGAATCAGCAGCAGATCCGTGGCCAGGTGGCGAAGAGTCGCCGGCGAGTATCCCTGATCGGCGCAGTGCCGCAGGTAATCGGAGCGCTCCCGGGAGAGCGGGTTGGTGATGTGACGAAGCCGCGTTTGACGGCGAGGAAACAGACTCTCAAACATGGGTTGACCTCCAGAGTGGGCTTGAACTGCCGCCTCACTATACCGGTCAACTTATGTGACGCCGATCTTTGCGAATCCGTTGAGATTCGCGGGATCGTCGGCTTTCCGGTCACATAACGGCGAGGGCCACATAACCGCTCTTCTGTTGTCGACAACAGAAGAGCGGAAGAAGCGTTCGATCTTGCCGCGGCCTTCGGGCTGATAGGGCGGGGTGTGAATGATGAGGATACCGATAGAGGCGGCAATGCGCGCCAACTGCGGCGAACGGTAGATCTTGGCGTTGTCCATATACAGGCGAATGGGAATGCCGCGCGCGGAGACGGCTTGGCGCAGACAATCGAGAAACGAGTCCAGCCCCTGGTTGGGATAGAACTGCGCGTGTGGAATGAGGCGGCTGGCATCGTCGAGCGTGGCCTGGAGGAACACTTGCATTTTGCCTCCGCCGGGTCGTTCAACCCACGGGCCAAACAGCATATCGGACTGCCAGGTCTGATTAGCGAACTCGGCTTCGTACTTCTTGTGCGCGGCTGTTCTGTCGAGGAGCAGTTGACGTTCAGTGAGCCCGCGGGCGCGTAGAAAACGATAGAGCGTGGAGGCCGACAGCTCAGTCTTGTCCCGCTCGTTGGCCGGCGCCAACTCGCGCAGCAGCGCGGTGCCGGTGCGATGCGGGTTGGCGCGTTTGAGACGCTCGATCAGTGCGGCCGTCTCGGGTGTGACTACGCGTTGTTGGCCGCGATCCAGCCGCGGCTTGGGATGGAGCGCGGCGAGTCCGTTGCGGCGGTAGCACAGCGTCCACTCAAGCAACGTGTCAACCGCCACCTGGCGGCGAGTGGAGTGCGGCATGTCGTAGAGGCGTGCGGCGATCTCTTGGGCGCGCCGCGTCAGTTCGCCGCGTGGCAAAGTTTCCAGGACTAACGGGGCGATGAGTCCATAGCGGAACAGCGCGATTTTTTCGGCTTTGTCGTCTGGCATCGAGTGTGTATTTCTCCTGGCTTCGAGCGTAAAGCGAAAGAGGGGCTTATTCCATGCAAATGGTGTGTGGGGAGCCTCAAACGGCCGCGGCGGCGGGGAGGAGCGCGGCGCGGCGGCCATCTGGAACCAGCGAACGCGGCCAGCCCAACAGGTGTTGGCGGACCGTGGCGAACAGAACGCGGTGAGCGGGGATCCAGCCGGCCGCTTCGAGCATGGAGAGTGCGCGATAAACGAAGCCGGGCGCGGCGGCGGGTTTGGCAACGGCAGCCAGCGTCGCGCACAACGCTTCGGCTTGCGCGCGAAAGCGGCGCAGCCAGAACTGGCCTCGCTGGTAGGGCGCGGGGGGCGGCAACGCAGCGGCAAGAGTTTTCGCCAACAGGAGCCGTGCGATGAGGAACAGCGCGATCACGGTGATGCTGGAACGTAAGTAGGGCAGCGCGAACTCGGGCAGCAGCGAGACGGTGCGACGGCAAGTTTCGCAGAGGTAGCGCCGCACGCGGATCTCGCCATCGAAGGCGGCATCGGCAATGGTGCGGGTGTAAAAGCCGTGCGCGGTGAGCGGCCGATTGACCTGGCATTGCGGGCAGTGGCCCGGACGGTGGGTTTCGCAATCATCGAGTTGATCGAGGTACTGCTGCACCGAGCCCCTGAATGGGTGTAACATTTGCATTGTAGGATCGCCTTCCGGGAGCGCGAACTCCCCGGGTTGTTGTTCTGCATGGCGGGAGAGTTTCAGGCTAGCGAAACCTTACGGACTCTCCCGCACACACATCGACATACTATCGCTGCTGGGGTAGGCAAATGTGCCAGATTCGGTGCACCGCGAGCGTCGCGATGCCACCGGTCCCGGCGGGAATCAATGTGAGAAAAACTGCCCGCTACGCGGGGGAAGATTGTGAACCATTACACCCGGACGTGGATCACAGTGCCGGACCGCAGGAGGCGGGAGTTCGCGATGTCCAATCGAAATGGCCCGAATTCAGTCCGCTTCAGCAACGCAGCCACCCGGGAAGGGGATGAGATTTGACGCAAATTTGACGCCCACTCGGAGAGCGTCCTCTGTATTACCTGGATTATGCACGGGGGCTGAGGCTCGAATGAGGTAGCGGGCGAGAGACCCCATTTGGAACCCCTGAGAATCCTGCGTTAAAACAGGAGGTGCGCGAAGTTCGCGGCTTCGCGGACCGATTCTCAGGAGCCACCCAAATGGTGATCGACAGAAACCAGGATACCCGCCCCAAGCCTGTGAGGCAAGGGGTTCAAGAAGTTAATCCGAAGCCCAATAAAATCGGGGCTTCCACGCCCTATGACTTCAACGCCAAGAATTTGACGGCCTACGGAGGACTCTTACCGGTGGCCACGATGCTGGAGAAACTCGGGTTCCAGCAAGTGGTGGAGGAAACTCTCACGGTGAAGCGGCAGACCAAGGTCATGCCGATGTTTCGGTTCCTGCTGGGGATGGTTTTGGCCTGCTACGTAGGTTTCTCCCGGCTGTATCATTTGCGCTTTCTGGAACGGGAACCGATGCTGACCGGCATCCTGCAGGTAGCGCGGCTGCCGCCGCAGGGCACTTTCTGGCGGTTTCTGGCCTCGCTGCATCTGGGCATCGCACGCCAACTGCTCCAGGTGCAGCGAGTGATGCGCCAACGGGTGTGGGAAGCGGCGAATGTGCAGTTGAGCGAGGTCACGGTGGACACGGACACGACGGTGCACACGCTGTTCGGCAACCAGATGGGCGGGCGCAAGAGCTATAACCCGAAGAACAAGGGAAAGAAGAGCTACCAGCCGATCCTCAGCTTTGTGGCCGAGACCAGAGAATATGCCGGGGGCGCGTTGCGGAAGGGAGACAGGCCCAGCGGCGCGGAGATCGCCGAACATCTGGAGAGCGTGGCGAAGGGACTGCCCGCGGGGGTGAAAACCGTGTTGGCGCGGGCGGATTCGGGCTTCTACTGCTGGGAAGCGGTGGAAGCTTACGAGAAGAGGAACTGGCAGTTCATTATAGTGGCGCGCAAGACCTCGCGTTTGGTGGACGAGTTAAAGGCGGCGGCGTGGAAGAGTTCGCCGAAGACCGACGCCGACGGACAGTGCGAGTTCCGCTATCAGCCGGAGGGATGGGGCAAAGCGTACCGGTTTCTGGCGCTGCGCTACCTGAAGAAGCCGGAAGCCCCAGAGGCGGGGCAACCCGAGCAGTACCAATTGTTCGATACGCCCGAGTATATCTACCGGGTGTTCGTGACGAGCCTGGACGGGCCGTTGGATGCGTTGGTGTGGTTCTACAACCAGCGGGCGGGAGCGGAGAACCTGATCAAGGAAGCCAACAACGATGCCGGGCTGGCGGCGCATCCGTCCAATCGGTGGATGATGGTAAGCGTCCGATAAACCCCTCTTCCCAAACGCCGACGATGGCCGCATAGTGGTCTCATGACCGAGACCACCATCGAGGAGAGGCCGACCAAAACCACCAAAACCGATCAATGGCGCGAGCGGCTGAACCAGCAAGCCCGCAGCGGAGTGCCGGTGCGCCAGTTCTGCAAAGAGCACGGCCTCACCGAATACTCCTTTTACGCTTGGCGCAGACGGCTTCGAAAAAAGGAGCCGGTGCGTTTCGCGTTGGTGGACCGGGGATCAGCGCGGCAAGACCCTGCGACGCCGGCAACAGATCCCAGCCTGGAACTGCTGCTGGCGACCGGCGAGCGGCTGCGCATCGGCGCCGGCGTGGACGGCCCCACGTTGCGAACGGTGCTGGAGGCGTTGCGCGCATGATCCACCTGCCGGCCAGCGTGCGGGTGTACCTCTGCCTGACGGCCTGCGACATGCGCAAGAGCTTCGAACGGGCTGCACGCCCTGGTGCGGGAGCATCTGGAGTTGGATGCGTACGCCGGACACCTGTTTGTGTTCGCCGGGCGGCGTCGCGACCGGGTCAAGATTCTGTATTGGGACCGGGACGGATTCGCGGTGTGGAGCAAGCGCCTGGAGGAGGGCGCCTACGCGGTGCCGTTCGGCGGGAGCGGCGAGGAGCGCCGGCAGGAGATCACGGCGCAGGAGTTAGGCGCCCTGCTGAGCGGAATCGACTTGAAGCAAGCCGCGCGGCGCAAGCGGTACCATCGGTAGAATCACTCGTAGTAACTCGCAGTCACAATCACTTTTCACTTGTCAAATAGTAAGTAAGACGGTATACTTATTTTATTACTTACTCGTGGCCATCGATCCCAAACATCGCCCGGAAGATCCGGCGGTCCTGCAGCGGATGGTGCTGGACCTGATGGCGCAACTCGACCGCGAGTTCCGCGAGCGGAACAAGATCGAGACCCTGTTG
>CAMAWS010000165.1 GCA_945861845.1 Candidatus Sulfopaludibacter sp. SbA3
CTTGTCATTACCTGCAATTTGAATGCGATCGAGCACGCGGCGCCTGTTTTCTTTGATCTCAAAAGTCACGTCCGCGACATGCGTCTCCGAATTGGGACTGAAGCGGTATTGAACGCTGGCATCGTTGAAACCCTCATCCAGGTAGAGCCCTTCGACGGCGGCCCTTGAACGATTGGCAGCTTCCCGCACCGCCGTTTGTTCCGGGCCAATCATCAAGGACAACTTGCGAAGCGCGTCTTCACTGAATGCGCGGTTGCCCGAGAATCGGATTTCTCCGAACCGGTACAGCGGGCCTTCCTTGACCGGGAACACGAACCGGCCAAGCAGGGATGCCGGGTCCAGTTCATATTGCGGTTCAAGCACCCTCGCGTCGAGGAAACCCGAGGTCAGGTAATGTTGCTGGATGAACGTGGCCGCGTTGGCGCCGCTGGAATGGAGCCTGTCCATGTATCCCGCGCGCCTGAGAAGTTCTTCCAGGTCCGATGCGCGAATGGAATTCGCGCCGTCAAACGCCACGCCAAAACTATCGTGATAAACACCCGGTTGAATGCGAAACAAAACACGCTTGGTTTCCGCAGTGTCCGATCGAACCTCGGTTTCGACCCCTGCCCGGAGATAACCGCTTCCCGCCATCTCGCTTTCGATGAGCCCAACCGCATCCCGCGTGCGGAGCGAATCAATGGGAACGGATTCCCAACTTTTGCGGATCTCCTGTTTGGTTTTCTCCGAGACATCCCAGCCTTCGTAGACCATCTCGACCCGCGGGCCGTCCTGCAGTTCGAAACGCAGATCAACGCCTGGTCCGGTTTCGGTTCGACTCAGGAATATCCGCGCTTCGAGGAATCCCGCCGAAGAGTAGTAATCACGCACACGGTCGAGCGCTCTGCGAGTTGCGAAGAAGTCGTACGGCTTTCCAGTCTCCAGGCCGGAAACCTTGCGAAGCTCCGGATCGGAAAATTTCGTGTCTCCTTCAAACTGTATTGTGCCGATCCTCTTGCGCGAAAGGGCATCTCGGTTCCCGCGGCTGTCTTCCATAAAACCGCCGAAAAATAGATTGTGCTGAAACTGGAATCGGTAAGTGCTGTCGCCCTGGCGAGTAGCCCGGGTCGAAAACCGGCGGGCGATGTCATACTCGCCGATCCAGATCTGGTCGCTGCTGTTGCGCAGGTTCATGGAATATACAAAATTGAGTTGCGGAGTAATTTTCTTGCCGACCGTGAGACGCGCCGTGGGCTCCGCTTCGGAGGCGATCAGGCTGGGCTCAATCTGGAGCTGGCTCAACCCAATGGCACGGCCAGCCTGTTGCGTCAGCCCGCCGCCAACACCTCCTGCCAGGTAAGAGAGCACCTGTTCCCTGGCGACCTCAATTCCGGCATTCTGCGCCTCGGACAGCGTTCGGCCTGTCGCCAGGATCGATAGGATATCGGGTTCCGGCAAAGGGGGGTCCGAGGTCAGCGTGGTGGCAATGCGGCCTCCCTCATCGCGCTGGATTTGCATCGTGATGTCATGGCCGGACGCTTTCGTCCTGGCAGTGACGTCCAGGAGTGCCTGGATGCCGCGGTCGCCGACAAGACTGATAACGCCGCGATCCACCAGGTAGGTTCGCTCGCGAAGCGTAAGCTCCGCGCCTTCTTCCACAACGATTCGTCCATTGAGCCCGGGGTTTGCCGCCGTGCCGCTCAATCGCACGTCGGCGGTGACGCTGCCACGCGCAAATTCGGAATCGACAACCAGCGGCGCCAGTGTGCGCAGGCCGACGTTCAATCGAAGCCGGGCGAGCACGGGGTCGGCCTCAGTGGCGATGGGGGCCGGGCCGCCCGACAAGTATTCGAACACGCTGCGCTCGATCGATAGAGGCTCGTTGTAGGATCCTTCGAGAATATCCACATTGCCGGAGAACGTGAGCGCCTCGGTATTCCCGGCGACGGTCACATTGGCGTTTGAAACAGTGCGAACACCTTGAGGAAACTCCAGGTAGAACCCCTGGGATTCGAGTTTTACCTGGACCGAATCGATACCGCGGGCCGTCAGCACGGCGCCGCCTTCGCCTGTCAAGACGCCGCCGTTGAGCGTGCCCTCCAGCCGGGCCAGCGTGACTCGGTTGTCCGACAGATCCAGTTTCACCCGCAGACCCTCGACGTTGACGCGGGGCTCCACCAGCGCAATCTGTCCGCTGGACATGTCGAGGAATCCGTCCAAACGCGGCTCGGTCAAACTTCCCTGCGCGGTAAGCCGGACGTTCGTGTTGCCCGAAACTGGAAAGTTTCTCGCAAACAGGTTGAGGATTGAAGCATCCGCATTGCCTTCAAGCAGAAGGTCGGCGGACATTGGATCCTGGATGCCCGCACTGCCTGTCACTCTAAGGCGCGTTTCGGGACCGGTAAGCTCCAACTGTCCGACTGTCACCAGTCCATCGTGAAGTTCGAACGACGACATTCCAGCTTGCTGAATTTCGTAGTTTCCAACGCTCAATCGAAGTTCGGGAAACGACACGGTGGCGGTAAGCGACTTCAAGTCGCCCGACGCGGCGGCGGCCTCCATCCGCAGGGCGAGCCTGCCGTCCACGCCCTCGGGAACGCCAGGAAGCGAAGAAAGCCTGAAGTCTCTCATCTCAGCGGACAGATGCGCCGGGCGCGCCGGCCCGCTCATCAGGATCGGGACTGATGGAACGAGGAGCGGCAACGGCAGGTTCCCGCGAGCCTCGATAACAGCCGATCCCCACTTACCAGTAAGCCGATCCAGGTCCAGGTTGCCTTCCGCCAGAGTCGCCCTCACGTTGATGTCCGTCAGGGGCGCGGGTAGAGGGCCCGCCGTCATTGAGGCATTGTCTATTGTGATGTCCCCCTGCGCATCGATCGCGCTCGGATGCCCACGGAGATTGGCATGGACGGCAAGCCTTCCCGCCACTTGTTGTGGCAAGCTCGAGTTGAACTGAAGCAAATCCGCAAGCCGCGCATCAAGATCGATCCTGAGGTCACCCGCTTGCGCCGTATCCGTCAGCGGAAACCATCCGGCCAGGCGCGCCGTCGAGTCCGCCGTGCGCAGCGTGAACTCTCGCAGGATCAGGTTACTGTCCGCAAGATCAGCGGCGATCGGTCCATCGCTTGTTACACGGCGCCCCATCATTTCAAGATCCAACGGCTCAACCAGGGCGCGCAGCCGCATGGCGCGTGGATCGTCGAGTGTGCCATTGCCGGTGAGTGTGGCCGTAATGACGCCCGAAAGGTCTGCGGAGGGCTGGGATGGCAGCCTCGAAAGTTCGACGCCATCGGTTCGAAGCTCGAACTCCGTGGCAAACGGCCGGTCGATTCCAATCGAGGCGTTCAACTTGCTTCGAAACGACGGCAGGGTGGCTTCGATCCTGGCGGATCTATTGGACAGGGCGACGTCTGCGCTCAGTGCGCCCAGATCGTGATCTTGAACTCGCAGTCCTGCAGCTTCGATCCGGAGCGACGCTTGAGGATCGACGAATGTTCCGTGGGCACGTCCTGAAAGGCCAATGGTTCCCTGGACCGGAACGTCTTCCGGTGACAAGAAAGGCCAGAGCTCCAGGCCGCGCCCGTCCAGGTTCACGTCATAGTTTCCGGAAGCAACATCCAAACGCCCATCCGCGCGAAGCGTCCCGGTCCGGGGGTTCAGGACGAGGTTATCCAGAAGCAGGATTCCCCCTTCAAATCGGGCATCCGCGGACATCGCGCCGAGAGGCACACCATATGCTTCAAGATCGTTCGTCCGCAGTTGGAGACTGGCCAGGGGACTCTCAGCAGTCCCGGTGACCACCATTGAGGCGCTGATCTGTCCCGTGGTGGGAATGTTCCATTCGGGAACGCCGGCAAGCATCGGGGCAAGCGCCGCACCTGGAAGTTCGACTGCAAGATCCAGAACCGGGCTTTGCCCAACCAGCCCGATCCGGCCGCGTGTCTCCAGCGTCTGGCCCTGCCAGCGCACAAAGGCAGGTCCGATGTCGACGGCGTCTGGAGCGTAACGGGCCGCCGCATCAATCTGAATACCGCGAATGCCGCCATACGAAAGTCCGGGCGATTCGAGCCGCGCTTCAATCCGTGGTTGGGCCAGCGTTCCGGCAATCTGGATCGCAGCGGACAGCGCCCCGGAAACCGGTGCGTCCTTTAATACTGCGCCGGCGTCGGCCGCTTCGATTCGGATACTGCCGCTGACCGCGTTTCGCTCGGAAAGGCCGAAATCACCATCGAATTGAACGCCATCGGCAATCAACGGTCCTGCCGTAACTTTAATGTCGCCGTCGTTGACGGCCAGATTCAGTAGGCCCCCAAGATTTACGATCCTCACCGGGCCGCCTGTAGCGTCGACACCGCGAAGACGGATCTGGCCGTTTCCGGAAAGCGCAGGGTACGCAAGGCCTTGCCATGAGGCGCGAAATCTTCCGGACGCCTGACCGGTGACTGGCACGGGTAGATCCAGCAACCGGGTCAACCGCCGGAGATCCACGGAGTCCAGTCGTACGTCGACGCGGCTTTCGCCGACGGCCGAATCCAGGGAAAGATCCGCATCTCCGGTCGATGAAATGAGAGGAGACCGAAGCGTGTAGGTACTGACGCGAAGGCGATTTGCAGCAGGATCGTACAAACCCCGGGCCTGAATGGCGGATTCACCAAGATAGGGGAGTGTAATCCGGTCGCCTTCGATGCCCGCAGTGATCTCCGGACTTGAGGTCCGGCCGCGGACCGCCGCCTGAATGCGCAGTTCGCCTGCGATCTTTTCCTGGATTGCGAAAGCGGGCGTTAGCCCATCAAGCCACAGGTTCCCGCTCGCTGCCAGATCCAGCACAGGCTCGCCGAGATTGCGGATCGAGCCATTGATCGCCAGGCCGGATGCGCCGCTCGCAATTCGGACTTCTCGCACGTCAATTCGGTCATCGCCGTCAGCCGGCTTCGTCAAAACCAGCGCGGCAGTCAGGACATCAATCGGAACGGCGCCCGCGGCGTGCCGGATCTCCCCAGGCAAGAGCGTGGTCCAAGCGAGCGTTTCACGAATCCCCTCCGCGTCGCCTTCGATGGTGGCCTGCCAGGATGGTAGCCGAACCTCGATTTGCCGGCGGCGGTCTTCAAACGTTAGAGAGGCGTTGGAAATACGAAGCGAGTCTATAAACCAGTCCGCACTGGTTTCTCCGCCTCCTGAAGGGGCCGGCGGGAGGTTCGTGCGGCCCTGCTCGTTGATGACAATTTGAATCTCAGGGGCTTCGATGATGGCCGATTCGACCCGATAGCGGCCACGGACAAGATCCCGGAGACGCAGATTGATGGATGCCAGGTCCGCCCGTAGCAGATCAGGAAAATCCGGAGCGGCAACCGGGCGAATTCGTAAATCCGAGAGCGTGAACCGCAGAGCAAGAAGGTTGTAGTCCAGGCTGGAAGCCTCGATCAGGATACCGCGCCGCTCGAGAGCAGAGCGGGCTTCTGTGAGGATGTACCGCCTGGCAGGCGGCGTGTGAAGAGTCCCGAGGATCAGCGCACTTAGCGCAATCGCCAGGAGTGCGCCTGCCGCCAGGCGGGCTGTAATTCGACCAACGCTCCGGGCAGACATGCGAATGGCTCCAATGATGCGGCTAACGGACGCTTCGCAGCAGCGATTTCACGCGCTCGGCTTCCGGCGCACCGGGTGCAAGCTTCAGAAACATCTGGAAGCTTTCGACCATCTTGTCTGGCTTCCTGAGCCCGTTCCATGCGAGCCCGGCGTAGTAGTAAGCGTATGCGTTGTCCGTCTTCAGGGACAGCGCACTATTCAGATCGTCCACCGCGCCCTGATAGTTTCGCTGGGCGAGCTTGATAGCTCCCCTGTACAGTGGCACATCCGCGTTGTCCCTGTTAAGCCCGGCTGCCTCCTGCAGTGCGGCTTCCGCCTGATCGAACTGTTTCTTTTCGATGAACACGCGGGCCAACCCGATCCTGATGGAATCCGAGTTCGGATCCAGCTCCTGTGCCCGGCTCAAGGCAGCCTCTGCTTCGCCGACCTTTCCCGCTCCCAACAGCGCCAGGCCGAAATACTGCTGGGCTTGAACACTATCCGGCTCCGCTTCAGTTACCTGTGACAGGACGCGCTCAGCCTCGCCGAATTTGTATGCATCGTACAACTCGACCCCGCGCTCGAGACTCTGAGCTGAAGCGATCGAACCGCCTCCAGTAGTCAGCGCCACTATCAAGATTCCGAAAATGGCATGCACTCGCATAAATTCTCCCTTCTTAGCCTTTGTCATGATTATAGGATCAAACACCAGGAACGGTTTGACGCAATTGACCGCCGAGGGTACCCAGCCTCATGAACTCGCGCTGGAATAAAACCGGATGGCGTAGTTCCAGAATCGCCTGGAAATCAGAAGGAGGACGAGCGCAATTGCCACGGAGATCGCCGGGTACTCCGGTGGAAGCTCGCCAAAGAGACCTGCTGCCGGAAACGTAGTCAGGAAGGCAATGGGAACAATAAAAGTGAGAAGAAAGCGGATCCAGCCCCGGTAAACACTCACCGGAAACCGGCCGGCCTCGAGGAATGTTGCAAAGATCTCGGTGAAGTTGTCGACCCTCACGAACCAGAACGCCAGCGTCACCAGCAGGAGCCACAGCGAGTACACCATCGCCGCGCCCGACACCAGCATAAGAACAAAGGCCGTCAGATCCCACGCGTTCGGCCAGTAACCTTCGCGGTACAGCCCGGCAACAATCAAGCCGAATCCGAAAACTATGTCGAGCGACTTGAGAGGCGAACAAGCGGTCAGGGTCGCCAGGAACTGGCTGTTGGCGGGCTTTATGATCACGAAGTCAAGCGTGCCCTTTTGGATGTGCTCGACCATTCGCTGGACGTTTGGGATCAGGATCACGCTCAGCAGCCCGCCAAAAACGTTCCACAAACCCATGACCACGAGCACCCGGTTGTAGGTCCAGCCACCGAGTGTGTCCCGATGATAGAAGAAGATCGTCACGCCACCCAAAATCCACGCGGTCCAAACGACACTCATGCCTACGCTTGTGACAAGATTGGTGCGGTATTCCATTTCCGCCAAAAGGCTGCTTCGGTAATAGATGAAGAGCAGGT
>CAMAWS010000166.1 GCA_945861845.1 Candidatus Sulfopaludibacter sp. SbA3
TCGGACACGGTTCCTCCGACCGTTGCATTCAACTGCGCGAAAGTCTGCACGGAAAATCCAAGGCAGAGCACCAGACCAACAATGCATCGTACCGTTCCGCAACAAAGCGCTGCGACCATACAAGCAAATCGTTTCATGATTTTCTCCCCCCCTAACCTTGCAAGACAAATACATTCGCGGTACCGGCAAGTCAATGTGAATCTGACAGTCAGGCCAGGCCTTGAGCGCCGGGCCGACCCTGACATCGAATAGAGCGCCTTCGTGCTTTCCCGGCAAAGACGGCGTGGGACGGCGTGCGCGCCGATTGCCCCTCGGAGGATAACTACTTTCTCCGTGTCCTCTTTGCAATAAGCGAAAAAGACACGGAGAAAATGCCTATGACCATGCCACCCTAGAAATCCACGCGGGCGTTGATCGTGATCGAGCGAGAGCCGCCGGCGGTAGTGATCCGCCCGAAGCTCGCGGAGTTGATGTCCGTGTTTGGGGCGCCCCAGCGCGGCGTATTGAGAGTATTGATTGCGTCGGCGCGGATCGTGAAGCTCTTGTTTTCACCAATCCGAACCCTCTTGCTCAACGCGAAATCGAAGCCGAGATCTCCGGGCCCTTCCAGTCCAGGGCGCCGGACGGCAGTGTTGCCGGTCTTTCCCGGAGCAGGGTTCTGAAGGACGACTCTTCCGGAGTTGTCCACGACGACCTGATTCGTGAATCGGCCGCGAACCGTCGCGTCTCCGCCAAAGTCCGGAACCGGAGCGTTCGCCGTCGCCAGATCCGCGAAATACGTCACAATGCCGCCGTTCGCAACCCGCACCTGCCCGAGATTCTCTGGAAGCGCGCCGACGAGGTCCGCGGTATTGGAACCGCGATTCGTGATAGTCGCACGGCTGCTTGTAAACGAGAGAGGCGCGCCGGATGTCCAGGAGAAGATTCCCGATACATCCCAGCCCTCGACAATCCGCTGAACCAATGACGGGGAATCCGCCAGGAACGCGCGGCCAGGACCGAAAGGCAAGGTCCAGGAGCCGTGGGACTTCAGGTTGTGCGAGCGATGGGCAGCGCCGAGCCCTTTTGAAAGCGCCAGATTTCGCGGATCGCGGACGCCCGTCATTCCCAAACTCTTCGACCACGTATAGCTGAACTGACCGCTGACGCCGTGCGACAAGCGCTTGTTCACCTGGGTCTGCAGCGCATGGTAGGTGGAATTGTCCGGATTTCCATGGAGCGCCACGCTCCCGAACTGAGGGTTCACAACGATGAAGTTCTCCGGCAGCCGCGCGTTCCGCAACAAACCGCCGTTCTCGTTCGTGATAGCGGACGTCGTGTTCAGGAAATTCGCCAGCGCCGCCGCCTCGCCGTTGGCAATGAATTGGTTGGTATTGGCGTAGCGGCGCAAGGCCTGCGATCCCGTAAGCGTCGTTCCGTTGACGACGCCGGCGCCGGGCACATTCAGCCCCATGAAGATCCGATCGAACAGTGGGGCGTTGCCTCCGGCGCGCGTCACATTGAACGCGTCCAGGATGCCGTTTTCAAGAATATTGACGTGATTGAGTTCGACGCTCCCCCAGAGTTTCGTGCCCTTGTTGGCGATGTAGCTTACTTCCAGCGTCATGTTGCGTGGCAACTCCCGCTGCAGCGACAGATTGTAGTTTTGGGAATACTGTATCCTGCGTTTGTCGGCGTAGGCCGTGAAGGCCGTGGCGCGATTGGTGAACGGCACCGAGTCATCGGGCCGTGCGCCGCCAGTGGAGAGCGGAAGAAGCCTGGAGTCGACGCGCTGAACGTCCAGGTATGTCGAGGGCGCGAACAACACCTGGATTTGCGAGCCCGGCTGGGCGCCAATCTGCCGGCCATAGTTTTGATATTCCGGCAAGCCGCCGCCATAGTTCACGCCGTAGCCGCCGCGCAAAACCGTGCTTCGCTTGAACCACGGCAACGACCAACTGAAACCCATCGAAGGACCGAAATTGTTCCAGTCGTTGCCGTACGCCAGGACGTCCGGATTGGGCGAGTGTTTCCCTGCGGCCTCGACCCGGCTCAGGCTTCCGCCGGTCGCATTCGGATTCCACAGGGCGTTGAAGTCTTTTCCGGAAATCCCAAACAACGCGGCTTCGCCGCCCAGAGGCCGCTGGCCCATGCCGGTGATGTCGTATGGAATGCCGTATTTGTCGTAGCGGACTCCGATGTTCAAGGTGAGGTTGCTGGTAACCTTCCAGTTGTCCTTGATGAAGCTTGCCCAGTCGTTCTGGCGGTATTTGCGAATGGTGAAGATGGTGTCGCGATAGTCGAGAAAGTTCTTCTGATCGGGCGAGTTCGTAAAGAACTTCTCGCTGATGTCAATAATAGTTCCAGCTAGATTCGCCAGCAGATTCTCGGCTGTCGTGACGTCGTTTGCCTGCAATCCGCGGAAGTTCGTCACATTGATCCCTGGAACAGGAATCGAGCCGACGCCGAGGTTCGCGTGCGGATACGATGTCGCAATGCCTCCGGTCGTTGTCTGTCCTGAGCCGGTGCGCGTGAATTCGAATCCTCCCTGGAACGAATGGGCGCCCTTTGTCCAACTCACCGAATCGGCAAATTGCAGCAACGGACTCGGATTGAAGCGCGGCGCCGCGGCGACGCGGCTGAAGGGCGCATATGTTCCAAGACCGAGACCCGGCTGCAGATAGAACAGTTTCCCGTTGATGCTGGGGAACGACGCCAATGCCTCCTTCGATAGAGCGTCCACGTCGTCTTCGCCTTTGCCGCCGGTGCAGCAACCTCGATGGAACGGCGACGTGCCGTACCACGTATCTCGCTTGAGGCCCCAACGGAATTCGTTCAACAAGGTTGATGAAAGTGTCGAAGTCCACGCCGCGGAATAAAAGTACGGCGTCCGCCGCACATCGCCGGAATAGCCGCCCGGGAAATCAGGGAGGCCGGTCTGACCGGTCACGCCCCAGTCTTCTTCGCGGCTCATCGTGTAAGTCAGTCTGTCTTTGCTGGACAGTTGATAGTCGAGCCGCACGGTGAGGTGGTCGCGATTGCTGTTGGGGTCTTCTCCTTCCGCGCTGTCGGACCCATCGATGCGGCGAAGCCATCGGTAGCCGGCCGTGTTCAGTCCATCGCCGACGGTCCAGTCGTTGGGCCGGGGCATGCGCGGCAGGTACTGAGGTCCAACCCAAGCCGGATCGATTCGAGGCCGGTTCGGATCGCGGACGTCGGAGAACACATTGAACGAATTCATAAACAACGGAACGCCTGTCGCCGGATCGACGCCCATAACATTGCCCGCAAGGTCGACGGATGGCGTCGTGGAAAACGCGTTGCCATTGCGCCGCGCGGCGCCGCCATTCACGCCACCCGCATTCGCGGTCAGATACCGAAAAATGCCCTGGCGGGCCGGATCGGTCAGCACCGTCGCAATGACGTTCTGCTTGGCGATGTAACGCTGCTGGTCAACCAACACAAAGAAGAACGCCTTGTTTTGTTTGATCGGGCCGCCGAGCCGGCCACCGTACTGGTTTCGATTTTGATAGCTCTTCGTGGCGCCAACCAGGTTTTGGAAGAAGCCCAACGAGCTCAGCGCCGAGTTGTTGTTGGAATAGAAGAGAGCGCCGTGATATTCGTTCGTGCCCGCTCGCGTTTGCAGCTTGACCTGCGCAGAGCCTCGGCCAGAGGCCGCGTCGAGATTGTTAGCGATGACCTGTACTTCTTCGACAAGGTCCGGACTCGTGAAAATCGCCGAATAAACGCCTGTTGTGGCGTTATACCGGCCGTTCATGACCGGCAGGCCATCCCGTGTAGTATTCAGCTGCGTCGTGTCGGCGCCGCCGAAATTTTCGCCCACCGAGCCGGCCGCGGTTCTATAGAGGTCCAGCACATTGCGGCTCGACAGCGGGAGACTGCGTACTTCGACTTCCGGAAGAACGTCGCCGACAGAGGCGGTTGTCGTCGCAAGCAACGTGTTCGCTTCGGCGACAACTTCCACAGTCTGGGCCACTGCGCCCAGGTTTAGCGTGAAATTCAGCCGGACCTGTTGTCCCTGGCTGAGCTGCACGTTGCTATAGGCCGCTGTCTGGAATCCGGACAATGCTGCCGAAAGCGCGTAGACGCCAGGCTGGAGGCTGGGAAATTCATAGGTGCCGGTCTCGTTGGTGATCCTCGTCGTGACGATTCCCGTGTTGATGTTTCTTGCCGTTACTTCAACGCCGGGGATCAGTGCGCCGGTGGCGTCGGAAACGGTCCCTCCCGCGACGGCGTTAATCTGGCCAAAGCCAGATACAGGAATGCTGAGGCAAAATAGCAGTATTGCTGCCCAGCGAACAGTTGTAAGCGTCATGATTTCCTCCCAAGCTTGAACAATATCGTCACATGATCGGCCCAGGCTCATGGTTCGGGAGCCCTGGCAAGCATGGATGCTCTTTCGTTCCGACGGCGCCTGTCAAGGTGAAACACGTAGTGCTGACACGTTTGAAGGCTGCCGCCTCATTTCAGGATTTCTTTGCGAAACACGGAGAAGACGCAGATAAAGAATCGATGGAAAGTTTCTTGCTCAACCCGACGGCCTGGCGCGGCCAGGGGAACTCAATATCTGGGAACTCACACCGATTGTTTCAAACTGACCCACGACCAGACTCGTGCATGAACTTCTCGATGGCCTGTTCAAGCCACACCTTGTACTGACGGTTCGTCTGCCGCACCTTGATGGCCTCCACACAGAGCGATCGAACAGCGTTTGCGTGGGTCGGCCAGTTCTTCTTATTCCACAAATGAGAGCAGAGATAGAACGGATGGTCATCGAGAAACAGGTCGCTGCGCGCGAGCGTCCAGATATCGCACTGCTCTTCCCCGTACGGCACAATGCCCAGGCCGGGCCTCTGCAGCAGGTGCGTAAGCTCGTGGCCGATCGTTCCATAGGCAACGCCGCCTTTGAGGCGCGGGTTCAGCCGTATCGTCATGTTCCTGGCTTCAGCGCTTCCATGCAACGCCGCAGACCTATTTATGCCGATGGTGATCGTCTGGTTTGATAACTCGGGAAATTCCTGAAGGGAACGCTCAATGCGGAGCATCAGTTCTGCAGTCATTTCTTTTTTCATTGGACTGCTTAACTGAATCTTCATTGAACTGATAAGGCAGGCCGATCGTTAGGCAAATACGGCAATCGTGTATTTTCTCATCGCAATCCTCCAGCTGGACAAAGTCTGGAAAGCATTAACACTTACCGTCAAGTTCAAAGTCAAGCGTGTGGCTTGGGTTTCTGAGCTACTTTCTACCAGTGCCGGCGATCTTTTCATAGCAGACCGGATGATAGGCCTTACCTTTCTTTACCGTTCGTCGATCATACGGCGCGATTCGAACCGAGCAGCGAGAACACCAGACAGGGGAAAAAGGATCGGAAGGCGTCGCGTTCGATTTCAAGTTTTTCAAGGTAACACTCCTCCAGTAATACGAACCTCAGCGGTCTTAGACGGAAGACACCTGCGGTGGTGAGGATTCAAACTTAAATAACAGGCGGGTTAAAACTCGGCGTTCTTTGGAGTGCGCGGGAACGGGATGACGTCCCGAATGTTGGCCATGCCGGTGGCGTAAATGATCGTGCGCTCGAAGCCCAGGCCAAAGCCGGCGTGCGGAACGGTGCCGTACCGGCGCAAATCGCGATACCACCAATAGTCCTCTTTTCGAAGTTCCTTCTCCTCGAGTCGTTGGTCCAGGACTTCGATGCGTTCCTCGCGCTGGCTGCCGCCAATAATCTCGCCGATCCCCGGGGCAAGCACGTCCATCGCCGCCACAGTCTTGCCGTCGTCATTGAGGCGCATATAGAAGGCCTTGATTTCCCGCGGATAGTTCATCACCACCACGGGGCGATTCACCAGTTCCTCGGCAAGGTAACGCTCGTGTTCGCTCTGCATGTCGATGCCCCATTTCACCGGGAACTCGAATTTCCGGCCTTTGGCAACGGCCTTCTCGAGCGCCTCAATGGCATCCGTATAGGTCATGCGCTCGAAGCTCGACGAAACGAACTTTTCCAGCCGCTCAATACACGTCCTGTCAATGCGCTCCGCGAAGAAACGCATATCGTCACCGCGTTCGTTGAGCACTGTCCTGAACAGATACTTCAGGAAGTCCTCTGCGAGGTCTGCATTGTCGCTGAGATTGGCAAATGCAATCTCGGGTTCGATCATCCAGAACTCGGCGAGATGGCGTGATGTATTGCTGTTCTCGGCGCGAAACGTCGGACCAAACGTGTAGACCTTCGACAAGGCATGACAGTAAGTCTCGACGTTGAGCTGACCCGACACGGTAAGGTGGGCCTCCCGGCCAAAGAAGTCCTGGGCGAAATCCACGCCGCCGGCCGGATTGCGCGGCGGGGTCAGCATGTCGAGCGTGCTCACACGAAACATTTCGCCCGCGCCTTCGCAGTCATTTGCAGTAATGATCGGCGTATGCACCCAGAAGAATCCGTGCTCATGAAAATAGCGATGAACCGCCATCGAAAGGCAGTGACGCACGCGCGCCACGGCGCCGAACGTGTTTGTGCGAACGCGCAGGTGGGCCACCGTCCGCAGATATTCAAAGGTGTGCTGCTTGGGCTGCACAGGGTAAGTGTCGGGATCATCCACGAAGCCAAGCACCTTGATCGCCGAGGCCTTGAGTTCCAGGGCCTGCCCCTTGCCCTGACTCGCCACGAACTCGCCTTCGCACTCCACCGAGCAACCGGCAGTCAACTTGAGCACTTCGCTGTCGTAATTTGGGAGTTCTTTGGGAGCCACCACCTGCAGCGGATCGAAGCACGAGCCGTCGCTGACGTGGACGAAACTCATGCCGGCCTTGGAATCCCGGCGAGTGCGGACCCAGCCCCTGATAATTCCCTGCGAGCCGATATGTGTGACGGAATTGGCAAGCGCATCGGCAATGGAAGTGTGTTTCATGGCGTCAGTATGAGAACTCTCGATTGGAGCAGGCAAGTGTTTTTGGTCGCGGAAGGGATTTTGAAATTGGACGAATCCTGCACCTTAAATCCTGAAATCCGAAATATCCAATTGGACTGGCATCCTCTGGAT
>CAMAWS010000167.1 GCA_945861845.1 Candidatus Sulfopaludibacter sp. SbA3
AGAGCGCTCCCGGTTCCTATGCGGATCCCTTCCGCGATTTCTTTCCTCCCAAACCCCATGCCGGGCGTGTGTATCAAAGTCCTGAGGAAGATCCCTATTGGTACGAGGAAGTCGAGAAGGACGGGGAGATAGTTGTTCCCCCAAACCACTACTTCGCCATGGGCGATAACCGCGACAACAGCGCGGATAGCCGCTACTGGGGTTTTGTTGCCCGGGAATTCATAGTCGGCAAGGGGCTGATCATTTACTGGTCGTATGAAACGGACTCCGATGAATACACTCGGACCGCAGTCGGTGATCGCTTGCAGCAATTTACGGATCTTGGGATCAATTTCTTCAAGAAGACGCGTTGGTCGCGTACCTTCAGCATCATCAGGTAAATCATGAAGAAGAGAATTGCGCTGGCAGTTGCGTTCATGGCCGTAGGTTGCGTGGCGGCGCTCGTTGCCATTCGCGCTTTCTCCGAGGAAAAAGTTTCGGCCAGCGCTCCCGCAGAGGTTTCCGCCAAATCCGCCGAAGAACTCCAGGCTAAGATTGACGCTGTGAAAAACAAGAACGAAGAGGCGGATACCGGCGCCAGCGCGGACCAGGTTGAATTGCTGGAGCACGAACTAGAGTCCTATGTCCTGTTCGCGCTGCGAGAGGATATTCCCGCCCAGGTTGACTCGATCGATGTGCAACTGAGCGACGGAAGTATTGCGTCGGACACTCAACTCACGTTTAATTCCTCCGGCTCCGGCAATCCCATTGCGGATGCGTTATTCGGGGGAACGCACAACCTGTTCCTGAAAGGACGACTCGCTGGTGAAAATGGCCGCGGGAAGTTTGATCTCGAGGAAGTGCGGGTGGACGGCATCCCGGTGCCGAATATCCTGATCCAGACCGTGTTCGACAGTTACGTCAAGCCGAAGTACCCAGATGTCGATCTCAAGGCCCCGTTCGACCTGCCCTGGGGAATTGAGAGCCTCACGATAGTTCCAGGCAAAGCCACAATCGTTTATTAGCGTTTATTATCGTTTACTAGCGTTTACTAGCGTTTACTAACGTCGGCAACGGTAGATGTAAGCGGGAGGAATATTGCGCCACACGATGGGGCTTCGCGAGACTTCAGAGAAGTAGTCGGGCAGCATCCTGGCAAAAAGATAAGACGCCGGGAACAGCAACCCGGTCAAAACACCGAAGGTTACGAACTGACCTCCCGGCTTCAGTACGCGCATCATTTCCTTAAGGTACTTAACCTGGGCTTCATGGGGGAATACGGCCCATGGCAGGCCGCTTACGATGCAGTCGACTTCCCCGATGTCATATTGGTCGCAGATGCTTCGAACATCGGCAACACTGCCGTGGTGAATGCTGACATTCGGGAACTTCGATCGGAGTTGGCGGATGAACGAAAGGTTCGACTCGATTCCAAGGAACTGGCATGAACCGGATATCGCATCCATGATTTCGCTGGTAAAGGCACCGGTTCCACAACCGTATTCAAGGACAGTCTGAGAACTGTCGAGCGGTAGTCCCCTAAGAATCTCTTTTGCCAAAGCACTCGAACTCGGGGCTACTGAACCCGTAGCTCGCGGGTCTGCTGCGAATTCTTTGAGGAAAAGCGCGATACTCATTTTATTGTTCCCCGAAAAACCGAATTAAGACTCCTTGTTTCACGCGATAGTCTATCCATAACGCCACCCTGTCACAATATGGAATCTATCCCTCGGGCTCATGCTTCAAACCGATCGTAATCACGACCGTGCAGGAACGGGATTCATAGATTGGGCTACAATTACCCTGAGGTCAATATGCAAAGAGCCACATTCGCCGCCGGATGTTTTTGGGGAGTCGAAGCAGCGTTTCGGCAGTTGAAAGGAGTCACTTCGACTTCTGTCGGATACACGGGGGGACACCTGGAGAATCCGACCTACAGGGCTGTTTGCACGGATCGCACCGGCCACGCAGAGGCGGTCGAAATCGAGTTCGATCCGTCACGGATCACCTACGATGAACTGCTCCGCGTGTTCTGGGAAGCCCACGATCCAACAACTCTCAATCGGCAGGGACCCGACTTTGGATCACAATATCGATCCGCTATCTTCTTTCATACTCCTGAGCAGGAAGCCGCCGCGCACGCCTCAAAAGAGAACCTCAATGCCGGCGGCCGCTACAAGAGTCCGGTTGTGACCGAGATCGTGCCGGCGTCGACGTATTACCGGGCCGAGGAGTACCACCAGCAGTATTTCGAAAAACAAGGCACCTCTCACTCCCGTTTCTAATCTATGGATTTCACTCTGGTTTCATCCTATTCGCCGCAGGGCGACCAGGCGACGGCTATTCAGCAACTTCTCAAAGGGCTGACCGATGGAGAGAAGCACCAGGTGCTGCTGGGCGTTACCGGCTCGGGCAAGACGTTCACCATGGCGAAGGTGATCGAAAACGTGAAACGGCCAACGCTTGTGCTGGCGCACAACAAGACGCTGGCCGCCCAGCTTTATAACGAGTTCAGGGGATATTTCCCTCAAAACGCCGTTGAATACTTCGTCAGCTACTACGATTACTACCAGCCCGAGGCCTACATCGCTTCGACAAACCCCTACATCGAAAAAGAATCGACCATCAACGACGAGATCGACAGGCTGCGGCTTTCTGCCACGCGGTCTCTCTTTGAGCGCCGTGACGTTGTGATCGTGGCTTCAGTTTCGTGCATTTACGGCCTGGGATCCCCTGAGGCGTATTACGGCATGCTGCTCATGCTCGAACCCAAACAGCGCATGAGCCGCCGCGAAATCCTTTCGAAGCTCGTTGAGATTCTGTACGAGCGCAATGACATGGACTTCAAACGCGGGGTTTTTCGCGTGCGTGGAGATACCATCGAGGTTCATCCAACCTACGAGAACATCGGCTTTCGTATCGAGCTGTGGGGCGACGAAGTGGAAAAGCTCAGCTCCTTTGATCCGCTCACCGGGGACGAGATTCGCATTTTCGACCGGCTGATTATCTATCCCAAGAGTCACTTCGTCATGCCTCGGCCCCGCCTGGAGCATGCAGTGGACACGATCAAGCAGGAATTGACTGGATGGGAAGCGCTTCTCGAGCGGCAGGGCCGCCTTCTCGAGGCACAGCGTATTCATCAGCGGACGCTATTCGACCTGGAAATGATCACGGAAGTCGGATACTGCCATGGCATCGAGGACTACTCGCGCCACTTTACAGGCCGCATGGCGGGCCAGCCGCCGCCGACGTTGCTGGATTATCTGCCGCAGGACTCTCTGTTGTTCATAGACGAGAGTCACCAGACGATGCCTCAGCTCAGGGGGATGTACCACGGAGACCGGTCGAGAAAGGACAACCTCGTCGAGTACGGTTTCCGGCTTCCGTCGGCGCTCGACAACAGGCCGCTTACTTTCGAGGAATTTGAGCGGAGAACGAACCAGGTTGTCTATGTCTCGGCTACACCGGGTCCATATGAACTCACGAAGACCGGCGGTGTTGTCGTTGAGCAGGTGATCCGTCCAACGGGATTAACAGACCCCGAGGTGGAAGTCCGGACCGTACGTGGACAAATCGACGATCTTCTCCACGAGATCAGGCTGCGAGCCCAGAAGAACGAGCGGGTGCTTGTGACCACGCTGACCAAGCGCATGTCTGAAGATCTTGCCGAGTACTACACCGAAGTCGGCGTCCGCTGCCGGTACCTCCATTCTGAGATCGAGACGCTCGAGCGAGTGAAGATCCTCCGGGGCCTCCGGAAGGGAGAGTTCGATGTCCTCATCGGCATCAACCTGCTGCGCGAAGGCCTGGACTTGCCGGAAGTTTCTCTGGTGGCGATACTCGATGCCGATAAAGAGGGATTCCTCCGGTCGGGGGACTCGCTTATCCAGACTATCGGCCGTGCGGCGCGGCACATCAACGGCCGGGCCATCCTTTACGCCGACAAGATGACCGACTCCATGAAACGGGCCATAAGTGAAACCGACCGGCGCCGCGAGATCCAGAAGCGCTACAACGAGGAGCATGGAATTACTCCGGAAAGCATCATCAAGCCGATCGACAAGATGATGATTGCCATAGCCGAAGCCGATTACGTGAAGGTTCCGGAAGAAGAGATCGAGGAGGAAGTCCCCGGCGATCCCGTCAAGCTTGCCGAAATGATCGCAAGGCTGGAGACGGATATGCGCGAAGCAGCAAGAAAATTCGAGTTCGAGCGAGCCACCGAATTGCGCGACAGGGCGCGGGCCCTGAGGGCGAGAATCGTTGGCGCCCCTGTAGCTGAGTGATAGAATCGAACCACTAAGGAGACACTTATGAGGCCTGTCCTATTGATTCTGTTTCTATCCAGTATCAATTTGTACGGCCAGGCGGCGAACGGCAACGAATACTACGAGAAGACGCAGTACCTGGATGCCGTAACCGCCTATGAACAGGTGCTCCCGCCCGACAGGGACGGAACCCTTCTGAACCGGCTCGGCATTTCCTACCATATGGTCAATCGTCCGAAGGAAGCCGAAGCTGCCTTCAAGGCTGCGATTCGGGCCGTGCCCCAGGACAGTCCCGCATATAACAATCTGGCTGCCCTCTACTATTTCCAGCGGAAATATGGCAACGCCGAACGCGAATTGCGCCGAGCGCTCGAACACAATCCTGAAAATACGATCCTGCGGCGAAACCTGCGCGCCGCAAAATACGCCCGGGAGAATACAAAAAAGGCCATCGAAATTGCAGGCACTGTGGTCGCGGAAAAGCCTCTGCTGGTCCAGCAGCGCCAGGGCGATTTGCTGGAAGTGGTGTTGCTGTTGCCGCCCCCCGATGTTCAGCAGGCAACGCTTCATGAGATTCGCGGCGACACATTCTTTGCCCGAAAGCTGTTTGATGACGCCATTATCGAATACCGAAAGGCCATTGGGCTCGATCGCTACAACGCATCCGTGGCAAACAGGCTCGGACTTGCCTACCACCAGAGCCAGAAAGTGAAGGAAGCCGAGGAGCAGTATCGCCAGGCATTGAAGCTGAATCCTTTTTACCTGGAAGCCCTCAACAATCTGGGATCCATTGATTACTCCATGGGCCGGTTCACTCGTGCGATGGATCAGTATCGCAAGGCCCTGAAGATCCGTCCCGACTCGCCAACTGTTTTGCTGAATATCGGGGCGTGCCTGTTTGCGATGGAGCGCTACGACGAAGGCTACCTGGTTTATCAGCGGGCGCTGAAGATCGATCCGAAATCCTTCGAGCGCACGTCGAGTGCCGGCACACTGATCCAGACCACTCAACGAAATGAATCAATGATGAGCTTCTATCTCGCGAAAGTCTTTGCCGGCAGCGGCGATACAGATCGCGCGATTTCCTATCTCTACAAAGCGGTTGAAGAGGGCTTCAAAGACATAGAGAAGATAAAGTCCGAACCGGCTTTCGCCGTTTTTGCCGGAGACGAACGATTCATGAAGCTCCTGGAATCGCTGGTCACTCCAAGCTGACGCACCAAGATAATCAAAACAAGTGGAATATCTCGATTTTGCGGTAGGTCTCGCACGCGCGGCAGGCGACGTCCTCAAATACTACATGGACCGCGAGAAGCAGGTGGAGTTCAAGGGAAGAGCCAACCTGGTCACGATCGCCGATCGTGAAAGCGAAGCGTTGATTATTGGCGAAATTCAGCGGCAGTTTCCGGGGCACGCGATACTGGCCGAGGAGTCGGGCGCCGGTGGTGTCGCTGATGCCGAGGCTCGCTGGATCATCGATCCGCTGGACGGCACCACAAACTTTGCACACCAATATCCTTTCTTCTGTGTTTCGATCGGTTTCGAACTGCAGGGCGAGATTATCTGCGGAGCCGTCTACGATCCGTCCCGCGACCACATGTTCAGTGGTTCCCGCGGGAACGGATCGTTCGTCAACGGCCAGCGTCTGCATGTTTCAGGCGTCGATCAGCTTGGCCACGCGCTTCTCATGACCGGCTTTCCGTATCGTGTCGGGGAAAAGATCGACATGGCGATGACCCAATTCCGGAACTTCATGCTCGCGAGCCAGGCCATCCGTCGAGGCGGGTCCGCTGCACTGGACCTGTGCTACGTTGCGCAGGGGAAATGTGACGGCTTCTGGGAACTCGATCTTCAGCCTTGGGATACGGCGGCCGGCCGCGTCATCCTCGAAGAGGCCGGCGGCCGTATCACCGAATTCGCGGGGAACCCGTATTCGGTTTACATGAAGCAGGTACTGGCTTCAAACGGGAGGATCCACGACGAGATGCTCGATGTGCTGAAGCGGACCTGATACAGTTGGAGAACCTATGAAAACGAAATCAATGTTGGCGATCATTTCATGTTTTTTGGGATCAACTCTTGCGTTTGGCCAGGCCGCGGCACAGCCACAGCAACCGGCCGCCGAGAAACAGACACCGGTGACTGCCATAGCCGGCGTCATTGCGGCGGGCGCCAGGTTCCAGCGTCTCTGGACAGGGCAACGGTCTGCGGATGGCGTTATCGGTGAAGCCGATGGCTCTGTGCTGTTGATCGAGCAAAGAGCGCATCGTGTCAGCCGCGTCGCCAACGATGGGAAAATTACGCTGTGGCTTGAGGACACGAATGAAGTGGGCGGGATCGCGATCGATCCCAAGGGGCGTTACATCACTGCGGAGAGAGACATTCCGCGCGTGCGCGTTCTTCATCCGGAACGCAGGATTCTGGCGGACACGTTCGAAGGTAAACCGATTGGAAGGCTGGCGGACATTGTCGGTGATACTAAAGGCGGCGTCTACGTCACGGAACTTCCCACGAGCTCGGTGCTTTACCTTAATCCCGCCGGGCAGCTTGCCCGGGTTGGCCCGGATATTCCCGGCGCCAATGGAATCATGCTCAGCCCGGATGAGCGAACGCTCTATGTCACCAACACGCAAGCAGGCATTCTGGCTTTCGACGTCCAGCCGGACGGCAGCCTCCGAAATCGCCGTCCCTTCGCGAAGCCCGAAGGCGGACAGGACGGATTTGCCGTTGACGCCACGGGCCGCCTGTACATCGCCAGCGATCTGGGAGTTCA
>CAMAWS010000168.1 GCA_945861845.1 Candidatus Sulfopaludibacter sp. SbA3
CCTGTAGTACGGAAAATGGGAAATGACCGGCCGGACCCGATTTTCTACTTCGCCAGCGGATTGGGCCTGATCTGGAACTTTACAATCTTGCTTGTGGTTCCCTTGCCGCCTTCCATGTGGAAGGGCGTCCGGGTAGCGAAGGTGGTCCAGATTCCCTTTCCCTTCCAACCGGCGTTCGGATCGTCGATTCGTCCATCCATGCCTTTCGCATAGAAACCCATCGGATAGGGCACTCGGAACGTAAGGAACTTGCCGTTCACGAGAGCCAGCAGTCCCTCAGACTCATTCCCAGTGGCAAGTGGAACATTGACTCCCATGCCGAGCGTGTCGAACCGATCAACGAAATTGTAGTACGCGGAGTCGGCGCTGCCTGAATCGACCGCGCCCTTGTAGTTCGGACCCGGCATGGGATGGAGCGTCCAGCCTTCGGGACAGTGCTGTCCGGTGGCGGTTGGTCCATTCAGCGGCCCCGTGCACTTGCGGCGGTCAAAGCTCGCATAGTGTCCGCTCGACAACACGGTCCACACAACGCCGTTGCTGTCGACGTCCATGCCGCGCGGAGCAAACCCCTGCACGGACGCCTTCGGGTTGTTCCACGGTACCTCGTAGATTTCCGACAGCGCTGTTGACGGCGGGTTCGACCCTGGCGAAAGACGAACGAGTGAACCGGGCACGCCAAGGACCGATCCCCAGATCGAGTCATCGACCGGGCTTGGGGCAACGCCATAAAACGGCGTGTTGATGCGCTTGTCCTTGGTTGGATCGATCGGCTGGTCGGGCTCGACATACGCGTCCCGCCTTTCATTGCCGTTGGTATCAAGGACGAAGACGGTCCAGCCCTGCGCCTTTTGTTCATCCTTGGTCTCGAGGTACACCTTGGTGTTGAACCATCCCTCGACCGGACCGCCGCCCGTGAACCACAGCGTGCCATTCTTGTCGAGGTTCAGGTGGTGTGTGCCAAAGCACGTGTCGATCGTCGTCACCTGTTTCGTCTTGGGATCGTACATCTGCATCTGCCGGCCGCTTTCATTAATTGGAAACGCCTTTGCCGACGGATGAGTGGAGTCCTCGCGGCAGAAGGCCGAAGTCTGATTCTGGCGGACTCGCGCCGCGATCCACACGCGGGCCTGCTCATCCATTGAGAAGCTGTGCGCGTTGGCCTGGCTGGTCCAGATGACCTCGTCGCCCCAGTACGGAGATGCCGCCGCCGGCGGCGTGTTCGCTTCGCTGGGCGTCTTCGGATCGCGGACCGTCAGCTTCACCTGGGTCGCCGTGTTGCTCCCCGGGTCCACGACCGGCATGTAATCCGCGCTGGCCTCGAGCGCTCCATAAATCGGCCCGTTCGCATTGATCCTCGGATTTCGCTTGTCGGTTGCGATCTCATCATGGAGATAGGTTTTCGGATCGGCCCAGTCCCACATGGTGATGACGACGTTCCGCTCGGCGCCCTGAGGGCGTGGCGGCGCAACTGCCGGCAACTCGCCGGCTGCAATCCGATCACTCCAGTCTGCCCACATCCCCAGTGCCCGCTGACGGCCGACCTGCGTGAACCGGTTGCTCATCCCGCCACCAGCCTGCCCGGACTGGATTCGCCGATCCCAGGCGGCCACTGAGGTTTCGAACGCGCCCAGTTCCCTGGGAATTTCGCGCGTCGCCTTATTGCCCATCTGGTGACATCCGGTGCAGCCGTCGGTATTGATGATGTTGCGGATCCAGTCTCCCTGACTTTTCATGTTTGGCGAAATGCCATTCCCATTGGGCCCGGTGCCTGGAAAGTCGCCCTTGGGCGGCAACTGAAGGAGCGAGAGCCAATACTGCGCGGGATAATACTCGGCCGCCGCGCGCGCGTCCCTAGCGGCTACCGCCGTGAGGTTCACCACTTTGCCGGGCGTCGTCTTGATTTTCTGTGAATCCACGAGCCCGTAGCCGCGAACCCATACGTCGTAGTTCGCGTTCGGGAGATCGGGTAACAGATAGCGGCCCTGACCGTCGGTCACCACGATCTTGCGTAGCGCGGTGGGCAGGTCCTTCGTTTCGGCGATCACCCAAACTCCGGCTTCGGGCCCGCGCGGGCCAGTGACCACTCCACTCACGTCATCATTGTCGATATTGTCGATTGCGACTCCCTGCTGCGCGGCAACGCCGCCACGAACGCCTGCCAGCAAAGCCACCATGATCGCGAAAATGGCAATGGCCGTGAGTCTTGGATACAAGGATCTTCTGGTCATGTAGACCTCCTTCGGAAGGTTAGCGACACTTCGTTCCTGATTTTTGGGAGTGCTGTTAACGCGGAACAGTATCCCCCCGCAACAGTGGTGTCAACTTTTCCAGTCCCCTTGGGACAGATGGTCTTAGTCTGCCCACATTTGCGCTAAGAGTCCTGCGCAAGAGTGAGGTTTAACGTTTTTCACTTGAGAAAGCCGGCGACCGCATGATCGAATGAATCTCAACCTGGGCAATCCAGTTTCGCGAGCGAGCGGGCCCGTATTTCGTCGTGGCCTCCCAAACAGTAAGCAGGGTTCAACACCTGCGCGATCACGTTGGCCTTGGCACGCGGATATTCGCAGCGATTCATACGCCTGGCCTCCCACCTCGAGTCGTTCTCCTGCCATGCCTTCGCTTTATCGCGGCCTCGCGGACAGCCAGTGCGTCCTCCAATACGGGAATCACCAAACGGTCTTTTGGGCGGTTCGCCGCCCGCTTGCTGGCCAGAATCCGGTCAATTCCCAAAATCCGCAGCTTTTGCCTCCCCACGAATACTTCCACGCAGTTCGGCACTTCCTCTGCGAATGTGCCCAACCCGTGCATAGTAAGGACAATGTCGAAAAGCTCTAGTCCACCACCTGCGAACATTGGAGGATTCAAATGTAAAGGAGGGATGTAGGCCCCACGCACTTCCCGCAACGCGTCGAGGATGCCTGGGTCGGTTAAGTCCTCAAACCAGAGGTCCACATCCTGCGTGACGACGGGCGCGCCTTGCAATGCGGCGGCGGAGAGCCCCACTACCATGAAGCGCACTTTCCGCCGCCGCAGGGCGCGCAGAAAGCGAAGTTCACTTTCGCTGAATGGCGGAGCGGCCACGGGTCAGACTCCTTCTCAAACGCTCGATCGGTGGCTGTTCCAGCAGAATGAGCGTGTGCCTCACATTGTCCGGGTCTGCCTGAGGATACTGATCCAGGACCGCACGCACGGACTCCATCAGCCTCGCGGCCCATCGACGGATCATACGTTCCCGCTGGTCTGTCTTCTTCGTGCTCATTGAGTCAATCTGCGTGGAAAGGATGCCACAATGAATATACGCATGCACATTCAATTTTCCGGTCCATATCTATCCGAGGAAAGAGAATCAGCAGCGGCGCGTAATTCGCGGCTGCTCTCTAACGCTTTGTATAGAATGAAGCACTCATGATTTACGACGTGACCGTACCGATCACCAACACCATGCCGGTATGGCCCTCCGATCCTCCGGTGTCGCTTACGCCAAAGTCTCATCTGTCCCGCGACAGAAGCCATACTGTCCGGTTGACGGCTATCGAGATGGGCTCCCACACCGGGACGCATATCGACGCTCCATACCACTTTGTCGATGGAGGCCTGAAGCTGAGCGACATCCCGATGGAGCAACTGGTTGGAACGGCGACTGTCTTTGAAATTCCCAATGCCCGTTCGATTGGCCGAAACCAGCTGGAGCCTCTGAACTGGGCAGGAGTCGAACGAGTCTTGTTCAAAACAGAAAACTCGAACCATTGGCTGGACGGCCGTTTTTACGAGGAATTTGTCTACCTTGAGCCGGAGGGAGCGGAGTTTCTTGCTGGAATTGGCATCACGCTGGTCGGAATCGACTATCTTTCGATCGACAAATACAAATCCGAAAAGCATCCCACTCATTTCGTACTATTAACCCGAAACATCGTCATCCTCGAGGGATTGAACCTCGCGAACGTGAAGGCCGGCCGCTACAAGCTGGTCGCGCTTCCACTGAAGCTGCAGGATGCGGACGGCGCGCCAACGCGCGTCATTTTGATGGACGAATAACATGCGAATTCAAGACATCAGGGCAAGAGAGGTTATCGATTCCCGCGGGAATCCAACCGTGGAAGCGGATTGCGTTCTCGAAGACGGAAGCCGCGGCCGCGCGATCGTCCCTTCGGGCGCATCGACCGGCGAGCACGAAGCGCACGAGCTTCGCGACGGCGACAAGAAGCGGTACCTCGGGAAAGGCGTGCTGAAGGCCGTCAACAACGTCAACACCGTCATTGCTCCCGCGCTCGCCGGACAGGACGCCACGCACCAGTCCCGCATCGACCAGCTCATGCTCACCATGGACGGCACAAAGAACAAAGGCAAACTCGGCGCAAACGCAATATTGGGCGTCTCGATGGCCGTTGCGCGGGCCGCGGCCGAATCATTTGGCCTGCCTTTGTTTCGCTACATTGGTGGAATCAGCGCCAGCGTTCTGCCGGTGCCCATGATGAACATCGTCAACGGCGGCGCCCATGCGGACAACAACGTCGACTTCCAGGAATTCATGATCATGCCGGTGGGCGCGCCGAACTTCCCGGAGGCCGTTCGCATCGGCGCGGAGGTTTTCCATAGCCTGAAGAAGATTCTTCACGACGCGGGCCATTCGACGGCCGTCGGCGACGAAGGCGGGTTTGCTCCGAATCTCAAATCGAATCAGGAAGCGATCGACCTCATCCTCAAGGCCATTGAGGCCGCCGGCTACAAGCCCGGCGAACAGGTTGCGCTCGCGCTGGACGCCGCCTCCAGCGAGTTTTACGACAAGGGCAAGCGTAAGTACGTTTTCAAGAAGTCGGATAAGTCAGAGAAGACGGCAGAAGACATGGTCCGGCTGTATGCCGAGTGGGTTGGCAAATATCCGATCGTTTCCATCGAAGACGGTCTCGCCGAAGACGATTGGGACGGCTGGCAACTTCTCACACGGGAACTGGGCCGAAAGGTGCAGCTCGTCGGCGACGACTTGTTTGTCACCAATACCGAACGCCTCGCTCAAGGCATGGGGATGGGCGTTGCAAACGCCATCCTTATAAAGGTGAACCAGATCGGTACCCTCACCGAAACGCTCGATGCCATCAAGATGGCCCAGCGCGCCAATTACGGCGTCGTGATCTCGCATCGATCCGGCGAAAGCGAAGACACATTAATCGCCGACCTCGCCGTTGCCACCAATGCCGGGCAGATCAAGACCGGCTCCATGTCGCGCAGCGAACGCGTGGCGAAGTACAACCAGTTATTGAGGATCAACGAGGAACTCGGCATCCAGGCGGAGTACAGGGGCAAAGCCGTCTTTACCTTCTGATCAAACAGGGATCGGGTAGGCCGGCCTGTCACCAAGTCGGCCCCACCACAGGTAGGGTCGAGAACTGGCGCGGTGCTTCGTAGGTCCGACCTATCTGTTGCTCCCCGTTTCCTGTGGGAGTGCCTCACTAGCCGAACCGTAAGTCCGTTTCCAGTTCCCGCCGCGTCAAACCCAGCGGGCGAGTTTCTCGCACTGGGCTTTCCTGCTCGCTTCGTGCCAAGGGTTATGAGACCTAATCATGCCGGAGCGGCTGTTGGTCGTGGGCATGGTCGTCTGACTCGGTACGCATCGTACAAACCGAGTGTTTGATAAACCCATTTCCGACTCCACCGCTTCCAGCCGAAGCCTTTGCGATTCCGGGCTCGCATCAGATGCCGCCGAATCTTCTTGTCCACCCAGTCTTTGATAAACGAAAAGCACCGACTCGAATGTCCCACCGCAAAGTAGTTCACCCAACCCCGAAGAACCGGGTTGATCAGGTCGATCACTCGGTCCACGGGTTGGCTCACGTAGCGTTGAAAAATATCTTTGAGCTTTTCCAGCAATGCCGTTCGCTTCTTCAGCCTCGGCGTGTATTGTGGCCGCCACACTCCCCTACGACTCCGAATGGGGCGAAACTCAAAGCCCAGGAAAGCGAAGCTCTCCCCCTTCGCCAGGTTCACCATTCGGCTCTTCTCTTCGTTGATCTCAACTCGTAGCTTCGCCAACTCCTCTCGCAATCGCTTTTCCACGGCCTTAACCAGCCAGCCATGCCGACGGTACCCTTCGCGCCAGGGTTCGTTCTTCGCCTCTGTCTGCTCGACTTTAAGGCGGTGATCTTTTCATCTCACAAGCTCCATTCACGCTTTGCTTGGCGCACGATAGGAATTTCAAACGCGGTGAGCGGTGTATGGATGATGCATAAGGGGCGTTATGTAAACCCGGAATCCTTCCAGCCCGTAAGCCGCGGCGACTTTCCCGCCATTCGAAATTGCGCCGATACGGTTTTGCCAAACCTCGCATCGCGCCCGCGCGCCTCTCCGCCTTTGCCGCGAGGATCACTGTGCTATTCGCATGAAGGTACAGTCATGCCGTCTCATCGCGCTACGGCAAGGTAATTGGCGGTGATGTACACCTCCAGGAACTCGCTGTACGAATCGATCGGCACCAGTCCGCGGTGCACGATCCGGTGGATTTGGTAGTGCGGGCTCAGGACCTGGTAGATGTCTTTGAATGAAGTCCTGGATTCAATGTCGGGCGCCCCAAACTCGAACTGCAGATTCCGAATGCGCCGGGACGGGATGAGGTCCCCGGCGCCGGCAAGAACCTCCAGTTCGTGTCCTTCCACATCGAGCTTCAGGAAGTCGATGTGCGTTACCCCGGCCTCGGCACAGAATTCGTCCAACCTGCGGAGGCGCACAACTGTGCTTTGATTTTGATCGATGCCGTAGTGCGAGAGGTCGCGCTTGACGAGCGACGCTTCCGCCTCACCACCGAGATGATAGTGCAGCACCGCCTGCCGCTCCCGGGAACTGAAGCCGAACGGGAACAGCCGCACGTCGTTGTGTGCGCGCAAATTTGCCGACAGGCGTTTCATGGTGGGCTCCGACGGCTCAAAACAGAAAACCTGGAGCCGTGGATCGCCGGTGGAGACGGCCGACCGGGCATAGTCTCCAACATTGGCGCCAAC
>CAMAWS010000169.1 GCA_945861845.1 Candidatus Sulfopaludibacter sp. SbA3
AGCAGCGTCGTCATCGTCGTCATCGGCCGCGGGAGCGCGGCCGCGCGCGGGAGGCACAACCACCTTTGAAGCCGCCGTGGCACTGGCTCCTCGCGCAAGCAAAAGGGCTGCCACGTCGGCATGACCCTGCTCGGCCGCCCAGATCAGCGCTGTTGTCTGCCGCACACTTTCCTTCGTCTCCGTATTGGCTCCAGCGTCCAGCAGAATCTTAACGCTTTCTGTCCGGCCCGAGCGCGCGGCAATCATCAACGGCGTTTCGCCGTTAGCGAGAACAGCCACGTTGGGATCGGCGCCGGCGGACAGAAGCTTCGCAATCACGGCCGGGCTCGCGTTCTCGCAGGCAAGATAAAGGGGAGTAGCGCCAAAACGGTTGGCGGCTTTCGGATTAGCGCCCGCGCGGACAAGAAGGTCCACCGCATCCAGGTTGTCCCAGTGAGCGGCCCAGTGAAGGGCCGTGCCGCCGTCGGCTTGCGGAATATTCACGTCGGCCTTCTGGCGGATCAGGGCCTGAAGGCCGGCGAAGTCACGATTCATTACTGCATCGGCCACGGCGCTGGCGCCGGCGGCCGAAAAACTGGCAATGGGCAGCGCACCCATTACGATGATCAGAAATCCGATGCTCAAGTCGAATCTTCGCATGTTAATAGTCCCCTACGTCAGCGACACCGGCCGTGTGCTATCGCCAATGCTTTCAGTATCCACGCCGAACATATGGAGCGTCGTAAGCAGGAAATTGGAGGTTGGGCCCTCCGCAATGACGTTGAGCTTCGCCTTGTGGGCGCCCGAGGCGCCGCCCACAAGCAACGAGCCCACATTGACGTGGCTATGCTGATTGGCGTTGCCCATGTTGCTGGTCCACAACAACAGCGAATGGTCCAGCAGGCTGCCATCTCCGTCGTTCGTGTCCTTCATCTTCTGCAGGAAATATGCCAGCGTCTGCATCTGGTACCGGTTGATCTTTGCCCAGTCTTCGCGGCGCACGGGATCTTCACCATGGTGGGAAGAGCCGTGGTTTGCCGCCTTGACGCCGGATTCCGGATACGCCGTGCCGCTTTCGTCGCGAGCGTACAGAAGAGCCGAAACTCGCGTGATATCGCCCTGGAAAGCCAGCAACTGGAGGTCCCAGACAAGCTTGATGTGTTCGTCAATGGACTGCGGCGCGCCGAAAGGCATTTCCATGGCGGGCGCGGCCGACGAACGATTGGTCGCCAACTGCAGCCGCCTCTCTACCTCGCGGACGTTCTCGAGGTAATCGCTCAACCGGTTGCGGTCGCCCGCAGGGAGGTTCCTTTTCAGATCCGCAACCCTGTGCGTGACGGCATCCAGAATACTTGTGTTGGCTTTCCGGCGCGCCAGGCGTTCCTGAGGCGTTCCACCTTCGCCAAACAGACGCTCGAACACGACGAGCGGATTGACCTCGTGCGGCAGCGGCTTGCTCGGGCCGGCCCACGAAATGGAGTTGGTGTAGGCGCAGCTATAACCCCATCCGCAAACGCCGGTGTTGGAGCCTGGGTCCTCTATACCGAGTTGAATGGAAGGAATCAGGGCCTCCTGGCCATATTTCTGGGCAATAACCTGGTCGACGCTGATGCCGCAGTAAATATCGGGGCCACCCGTCTTCTTGGGCGGGGCGCCGGTCAGCGAAGCCGACGTGCGCGCGTGATCGCCACCGCTCGTTCCGGCGGGAGGCATGGACGATGTCGCATCCAGGCCGGCGCAGATCGTCAACTGATCCTGAAACGGCTTCAATGGCTCGTGAATGAAGCCCAGTCCGATGTTACGGCCCTCGGTAGGACCGATATCCGTGCGGGTATCATGCCAGTAGGTAGGCGACCATCCATGTGCGGAGAAAACACCCGTGAATCGTGGCGTCGGATTCGCTGCAGTCTTCGCGAGCGGGGTTTGCGCCCCGACCATCGACTCGAGAAAAGGGAGAGCCAGCGCCGCGCCAGCGCCGCGGAGAACTGTCCGCCGGGAAATGTGCTTCTTCGTGTTGAACATCGTCTACCTCCAGGAATTCCTCAAATTTGAATAAGTCTAATTACGATTGCCCGCGAGACCTTCGCTCGCGAACTGATTCCTTTGAAACGGCTGGCTGTCGACAATACCGAGCACCAGCTCGGAAAATCGATTGTTCCTGGCGGCTGCCTCTCTGACGACGCGGCGGACCACCGGCATATCGTAATACTCCACCCCGCGTCCCAGGGCGTAACTCAACAAACGTTCCGTCAATGTTTCCACAAACCGCGGAGAGTACCGAAGCACTTCCCGCCGTAACTCCGATGAGCCCACGAACTTCGCCCCATCGACCAACTCTCCTGAAAGATCCAGCTTCTGGACACCCTCGACTGTCCGGTATCTTCCGATGGCGTCAAAGTTCTCCATCGCGAAGCCGATCGGGTCCATCATCTTGTGGCATGACGCACACGCCGGACTGCGGTGCTCCTCCATGCGCTGGCGCATGGTCACCACCTTCCTGGCGCCGGTATTCACATCGCTTTCCTTGAGGACGGGAACATTGGGCGGCGGATCCGGAGGAACGACCCCGAGTATGTTCAACACCACCCACTTTCCGCGCCGAACGGGCGATGTGCGATCCGGCGCTGAAGTCACGGTGAGAATGCTGCCCTGGCCCAGCAGGCCGCGGCGCACATCGAATTCCGGGCCAAGCTGTATCCGGCGGAACTGGCCGCCATACACGTTTGGAATGCCGTAGTGTTTTGCGAGACGCTCGTTCACAAAGGTGTAGTCCGCATTCAGAAGATCCACCACGTTGCGGTCTTCGCGCACGATGCTCTCAAAGAACATCTCCGTTTCGGTCCGGAAGGCCTGGCGCAAATTGTCGTCAAAGTCCGGGAACAGATCGCCCACCGGCGACACGGACTGCAGATTACGAAGCTGCAGCCACTGCCCTGCAAAGTTGCTGACGAATTCTTTAGAGCGGCTATCGGCCAGCATCCGCTTGACCTGCTTCTCAATAACGCCGGTATTCCGCAATTTCCCCTGGCTGGCGATATTCAGCAGTTCATCGTCCGGAACGCTGCTCCACAGGAAGAACGACAGCCGTGACGCGAGCTCAAGGTCGCTTAGAGGATAAGACTGTCCTGCGCGTGGGGCTGTAGCCGGAATGCTTTCGGTCCGGTAAATAAACCCGGGATCGGCAAGGATCATCTGCAGCCCGCGCTCAATCCCGTCCTCAAAATCACCTGCATTGCCCCCATTGCCATTGCTGCGGGCGGACTGATAAAGACTCATGAGGATCTCGGTGTCCTGGTCGTTAACGGGCCTGCGGTAGGCCTTTCTTGCAAGCGTGGACAGGACCGTCTTCGCGCAGGAAGTTTCCTCGGCTGCGCTGGCAGGACGGCATACGAAGATCCGATCGCGGCTTGCTGTATGTTCCGGACGTTTCCCTTCGAAAGGCCCGGTAACGAACAGCGCATTCACGTGAGGCGCGAACGTGAATCCAGTCAGGTTCTGAGTCAGGGACGTACGCTCATAGTGCCGGTTGATGTCGTCGCTGGGTACGTGAGCTCTATTCAGGAAGGCCAACCCCACCGCTCTCATGCCGGCCTTTACCGGGACGCGAATCTCGAACCTCGTGTCCGCAGCGTTGCGCGGAGCCTCTTTGTCTACGGGCCAAACCTTGATTCGCTCCCCGTCAATGGTGAGTTCGAGTTGTTCCCCCGCCGGATCGCCGAAGATACCTCCGGCATTCGCCCGAACCGGGGTCCAGTTGAAGGCATACACGCCGTCGGCCGGGAAGTAGTGCTGGACGAGCAGGCCGCCCCGCGTACCAAACGGAAGGCCTTCGACATGGCCATTCTGGGAATAATCCGGCGCGGTCAGGTAGCTCTTCTGCACGGTTGCCACTTCGTGGCCGAGGGCCAGGCGGCTGATCTTGGCGGCCGCCGTGACGTATGCTTCGACCAGCGCAGGCGATGTGCCCAGCGTCCCCGCCATGTTGTCGAATCCGTAGCTGGAGTCGTCGACGGGAAGCAGCGTGGAAGGATCCACTTCAAGCGCCAGCAGGTCTCGAACGGCATTCGCATATTCCCTGCGGTTCAACCGGTGAACGCCCGGCGGCGCGAAGTTCGGCGCCTTCGCTGCGGCGATATCCAGCTGGCGTTCGAGAGAACCTGCGACAAATTCATACGTGGCCGCGTCCGGACGGCGGGAGCCGGACGGAGGCATCATGCCGGCCCGCATCTTTCGCACGATCTTCTCTCCAGCCGCAGCATGCTCGCCGATCCGGGACAGATCCAGATCGTCCAGAGATAGACCGCCGGATTTGATCCGCTGGTTGTGGCAACCAATACAGTACTGGTCTATAACGGCACGCTCACGCGTTGGCGCCTGAGCCAGCGGCATGGAACTGGCATGGGACGTCACGCTGGACTGGGCCAGCAAAGCCACCAGCACCATCATCGCCACCATGAAGCCAAAGCCGGCAAATGGTAAACGTTTGTTCATATTAGATCTGAGCTCCCACAATAATTGCCCGCCATATTACTTTCACAATCAGGCGCGGGCAATCGAAGAATCTCAATTTGGATGAAAAATCTCTTATGACAGCTTTATTGCGATACCAAGGGATAAACGGCACGCAAATGGGGTCCGCATGAGCATGAAATGAATGGGAGTCCACTTTTTTACTTCGGGTAAGTTCTTTTCACTCCCAGACTTTTCGCATAGAGTGAACCGCGATGAATGAAACGATATATGCAGTCTTGAGTCTTGGCTTCGTGCTTGGCGTGCGACATGCCATGGATCCCGATCATCTTGTTGCGGTTTCTACAATTGTCAGCCGCGACAAGAGCATCCTTCACTCCTCTTTGGCCGGAACGTTATGGGGCCTTGGGCACACGGCATCATTACTTATATGCGGCGGGCTTGTGCTGGCGCTCCGCCTCAGCGTGCCGCCCGGCATTTTCGCGTGGGCGGAAAAGGCTGTGGCCCTCATGTTGATATGCCTCGGGGCTAACGTTGTATGGCAGTGCGCGAAGACTTACAGGCTGCACGTTCATACACATCGTCACAATGGAGGCCTGCCGCACGCCCACCTCCATGTGCACGACGCCAGCGCTATAGAAGCGCACGATCACCCTCACAAATTCCGGGTTCCCACTCGCTCCTTCTTTATCGGGATGATTCATGGCCTTGCGGGCACGGGAGCGCTTGTCGTTCTGGTCCTGGCGAGTGTTCCTTCGATCCTCGCCGGGTTGCTGTACATACTGCTGTTTGGAATTGGATCGATCGGCGGAATGCTGTTACTGAGCAGCCTGATCAGTATCCCTTTTGTGTTGTCCGCCCGCCGATTTCGCGTGTTCAATAACGCCCTTCAGCTCGTCGCAGGCCTGACGAGTATTGCTTTGGGCGTACTTTGGATCTAGGAGAATCATGAGCAACCTACTGGATGACCTGTTTACTGGCGGCGTTTCGCGCCGGAAATTCATCGAACTGGCGTCAAAGGCGGGACTGGCACTGCCGCTTGCCAATTTCGCACTCTCGGAAGTGGCGGCCCAATCCATAACGCCCGCCGCGCCCGCGCAGGACGGCGTAAAATTCAGCCCCGCAAATATCGGCGGAGGCGGCCGCATCGAGCGCGATTTCTATCGCGGCTGGATCAAGAACAGCAAAGTCCCGATGGTGGAGGGCTATTCGATCCTCGACGCGAAGACGGCTGAAGTTCAGCCGTGGCCCGAAATCGAAGGCCGCGGAGTCTATTTAAACTTCTCCGGGAACGTCCATATGGACTCCGCGATCTGGGAAATTCCCGCAGGCAAGGCTCTCGTCGAGAGACACCATTTCTACGAACAGCTCGTCTACGTCGTGTCTGGACGCGGTCACACGACGTTTACCCAGAAAGGCCGGCAGGACAAGTTCGAATGGGCCGAAGGCGCGATGTTCTCGATACCGATGAACCTCACGCATCGTCACTACAATGAGGATTCCGCCAATCCGGCGCGCCTGCTCGTCATCAGCACATTTCCGTTCGCGGTGCAGTCGTTCGGCAACATCGGATTGATCACGAACATGCAATACGATTTCGAGGACCGTTTCGACAGCTCACCCGATTTCTTCCAGCGGAATGCACGGATCCGTGAACGCTGGGAAAAGGCGAACTTCATCAAGGACGTGCGCAGCGCCGAAGTCGTCCTCTGGGAAGAGCGCGGCGAAGGAAATGCGAGCATGTATTGGGACATGAGCGGCAACACGATCCTGGAGCCCCACATCTCCGAATTCGAAGTCGGACACTACAAGCTCGGACACCGCCATCCTTATGAAGCGATCATTCTGACGCTCAACGGAACAGGCTTCTCACTGGCAGGCAAGAACAGCCTGGGCAATAACGACGCCGTCAAGATGGACTGGAAGGCGGGGTCCGTGGTTTCTCCTCCTTTCTACTGGTTCCATCAACACTTCAATACGGGCGCCACGCCCGCGCGATATCTCGCCATTACCGAGGGCGACTTCCCGAAGCGGCTTGGTATTCCGCTGGAGGTCGAACAGATAGAAGCAGACAAGGAAGACCCTGCAATCAAGCGAATGTTTGAGGCAGAACTGCAGAAGGCGCGCGGCCAGGCACGGCACGATGACGAAGAACATCATCACGAGCAGCACGCCCATAACCATGATCATCACGACCATGATCATGATCACGCGGATGGGATAGCGCACGATCATCAGCACGACCATCAGCACGGCTAAACCCTCATGTGGCCCGAAGGGCCGCGTGAGGGCAATTTGAGGAGGTAGTCATGCGGGATCTCGTCCGGGATTTGATGACTCACAAGCTGACGCGCCGCGGTTTTCTCAGCCGCATGGTGGCCGCGGGCTACACGATGGCGGCCGCGAAATCCGCGCTCGCCTCGGTATCGCCCACACAGGCCGGTCAGGCCACCGCACCACTCACTCGGGAGATGACGGGCACCGGCGGCGAACTTCTTGCCGAGCAGCTCATCGAAGCCGGCGCCGAATACATGTTCGTC
>CAMAWS010000170.1 GCA_945861845.1 Candidatus Sulfopaludibacter sp. SbA3
GCGGGTCGCCGTCGCGGGGCTGGCCGACGGAGCCCGGATTGACGAAGAACTTGCGCTTTCCGTCGCATCGGACGGCGGTGTATTCATCGAACTCGTAAGCGATGGAGTTCACTGAACGGCCGGCGGCATCCACCGTGAACACAACCGGAAAGTGGCTATGGCCGAAGAACGTGATTCGTTTTCCCGCAAGTGGAAAATTCTCGTCGGCGTCGGCTTCCGTGAAGATGTAGTTGTCTTCGTGGGTGACGGCGCCATGCACAAGTTGGGCTTCCTTGCGTGAATCTCCGACGTCCATTGGACCGAGCGGCAGGTTCGTTAAATACTCGCGATGCTCGTCGGTCAGCACCGAGCGGGTCCAGAAGACGGCTTTCCTGGCGTGGGCGTTGAAATGCACCGGTTCGTCGATTCCCGCCACGACACGGTCGTGGTTTCCGCGGATCGTCAGAGGATTCAGGCTTCGAAGAAGGTCAATCGCTTCCTTCGGATTCGGCCCGTAACCCACAATGTCGCCGCAGCACAAGACGGCATCGTAGCCCGCTTCTTTGGCCTGCTGTATGCAGCATTCAAGGGCTTCAAGGTTGGAATGTATGTCGCTCAGGACGAAATAGCGCATGGTGTATGATGTCTTTCATGCGACCCCGTCAGATTGCGACTTTCTCCGTCGTGCTGGCTCTTCTGACTGCTGTCGCCGCCGGCCTTTCCCTTGTTGATTACGGTCAGACCTCAAGAACATCCGCGATGTCGGCCATGATAACACGCTTCTTTGCCGTGCTTATCTTTGGAGGGTTCGGCCTGGCTGTCGCGCAGCAGAGCCAGATGCGAGGATCGTTGTTCCTGAAATCGGAAGAGTGGAGACTCACGCTGCGCGACCTGCTCAACTTTGGCGTGCTTCCGGGCCTGGTCCTGGGAGTCATCAACTACCTGTTCTTTTTTGCGTATCGCTACAGCCCTTTCGTGGAACCTCGAATCCGGAACATGAACAGCATTTACGACTCTTTCGTCATCTCGCTGGACAGCGGTTTGTTCGAGGAAGTCATTTTCCGGCTTTTCATCATGTCGTGCTTCGTGTTTTCGTTTCGCCACCTCTACGCGAAGATCATGTTCATGTGGCCGGTCCTGGTTGCTATCATCCCGACGGCGCTTTCCCTGGTGCTTTCGTCGCTGCTCTTCGCCATGGTGCACAACGTCTATGGTTTCACCGCTGCATTCTTTGGAGGGGTGCTGCTGGGACTGATCTACCTGCGAAGCGGGATCGAAAGCGCGATAGCGGCGCACTTTGTCGCGAACTTTTTCTTTTTCAGCGCATCGTACCTATCCTGAGAATATCCATTAATGAACTTAAAGCAGCCTGCCCATCCTGAAACGTTAGGAAATCTTAAATATCGGCCGCGCAGTGTCAAAGACGAGATGCGTGAAAACCTGATCCGCAAGCTCCAGGCAAAGGATCCGGTATTTCCCGGAATCATCGGTTACGAGGAGAGCGTGGTTCCGCAGATCGTGAACGCGATCCTGTCGCGCCACAACATGATCCTTCTCGGGTTGCGAGGTCAGGCCAAGAGCCGGATACTCCGCGGCCTGGTCGATTTCCTGGACGAAACGATTCCAGTCGTTGCCGGGTGCGAGATCAACGACAGCCCGTTCGCTCCGATATGCCGCCACTGCCGCGATCTCGTTGCCGAAATGGGTCTCCGGACGCCGATCGAGTATTGGCCGCGCAGCGGCCGTTACATCGAGAAGCTGGCGACGCCGGACGTAACGATCGCCGACATGATTGGAGACATCGATCCCATCAAGGCCGCAAAGGGCGGACACGCGATCGGCAGCGAGATGAGCATTCACTATGGCTTGCTTCCAAGAGCGAATCGCGGAATTTTCGCCATCAACGAATTGCCGGACCTTGCCGGAAAGATCCAGGTCGGCCTTTTCAACATCATGCAGGAAGGCGACGTGCAGATTAAGGGTTACCCGGTTCGGCTGCCACTGGATGTCGTCCTGGTCTTTTCCGCAAACCCGGAAGATTACACGGCGCGCGGCAAGATCGTGACGCCGCTGAAAGATCGCATTGGTTCTGAGATCAAGACGCACTATCCGGTCAGCATCGAGCACGGCGTCGCAATTACCGAACAGGAGGCGTGGCTCCAGAGGGATTCGGGAATCAGCATCCAGGCGCCGCACTTCATCAAGGAAGTGGTCGAGGCGGTCGCGTTTCGCGCGCGCGCCGACCAGCGCGTGGACAAGAGATCCGGGGTCAGCCAGCGTCTTCCAATTTCCTGCCTGGAAAACGCAGTGAGCAACGCCGAGCGGCGGTCGCTCGCGACCGGTGACACAGACTCCGTCGTACGTATCACGGACGTCTATGCGGCGCTGACCGCCATTACGGGCAAGATCGAATTGGAATATGAGGGCGAACTGAAGGGCGCCGAAACCGTTGCGCGCGACCTGATCCGGCAGGCGGTGCAGACGGTGTTCCGCCAATATTTCCCGGGCGCGGACTTCAAGCCCGTGGTGGACTGGTTCGAGGCGGGCGGCAACATCAAGTTTTCGGATGATGAAACCGCCGCAGGCATCCTGCAACGCATGGAACAGGTTCCCGGGTTGCTCGACCGCACGGATGCGCTGGGCGCATCGGTCGAAGGCTCACGCGGACTGAGGGCTTCTGCGGCAGAGTTCATCCTGGAAGGCCTGCACTCCATGGATAAGATCAGCCGCTCCGAAGAACGCGGGTTCGCCGCGCATGAGCGCAAGGCAGCACAGGATCTCTATCGCGATTACACGATGGAGAAGAATCGGCATAAGAAGCCGCTGAATTAGATTTATGCCAGTAACCAAATTCACCAAGTGGGTCAAGTCGCCGCTGGACGGGTTAAGCATGGAGGAACTGCTCGACCAGATCTCCGAGTTCCTCCTGCAGAGTGGATTCAACGACGGATATTTCGATGATGGAAATCCACGCAGCATCGACGCGCTGCGCCAGGCGATCATCGAGAAGCTTGCGGAGATGGGACGAATCCCGCAAAGCCTGCTCGAGCAGTGGCTCAACGATCCCACAGACGGAGATGCACAGAAACTCAGCGATCTGATCGACGAGGCGATCCGTCGTCTAATTGAGGAAGGCTGGATACACACTGACCAATCGCAGGAAGGTCCCTCCGCCTTCGACAAGAGCGGCGAAGGTTTCGAAGACGACTCTGCGGGTTCGGCGCGCTTCGAGCTGACCGGCAAATCGGTGGACTTCCTTGGATTCCGCCTGTTGCGTCACCTGCTCGGTTCGCTCGGACGAAGCAGTTTTGGCCGGCACGAGACGGCCCACTTCGCGACCGGCGTGGAAGCGTACCAGCAGACGAAGGATTATGAGTTCGGCGACACGCTGAACCTCGATATCAGCTCAACGCTGCTAAGCGCGGTCGCGCGCGAAGGCCTGGGAACGCCGATCAATCTGGAATACTCGGACTTGAAAGTCCGGCAGGCGGAATACGAAAGTTCGTGCTCGACGGTGCTTCTGCTCGATACGAGTCACAGCATGATCCTGTACGGCGAGGATCGATTCACTCCAGCCAAGCGGGTAGCGCTGGCGCTGTCTCACCTGATCCGCACGCAGTATCCCGGAGACTCGTTGCGCCTCGTTCTGTTTCACGACTCCGCCGAGGAAGTGCCGATGAAGGAACTGGCGCGCGTGGTCGTGGGTCCTTATCACACGAATACGTGCGAAGGCCTGCGCCTGGCTCGACGGTTGTTGATGGCCGACAAGAAGGATATGCGGCAGATCATCATGATCACGGACGGCAAGCCATCGGCGATCACGCTGCCGAACGGAAGGATCTACAAGAACGCGTTCGGCCTTGATCCGATGATCCTGGAGGAGACGTACAAGGAAGTGGCGATCTGCAGGCGATCCGGAATCATGATCAACACCTTCATGCTGGCCAGCGATCATCACCTGGTGGACTTCGTGAAGCGCGTCACCGAAATATGCCGCGGCAAGGCGTACTTCACGACTACCGTGAATCTGGGGCAATACATACTGATGGATTACCTGAAGAAGAAAGTGGAGACCATTCATTGACCCCGGGGAATTAAGGGGACAGACTCCGAATTCCGAAGTTCAGGAATTCGGAGTCTGTCCCCTTAATTCCCTCCCAAATAAAAAAGGCCCCGCAGTCTGCGGGGCCTTCACTCTTTCGAGTTACTACTTCTTTTTCTTCGTCGCGGCCTTCTTTTTTGCTGGAGCCTTCTTTTTTGCAGCCATTTCAATTCACCTCCGATCCTTTTCTCTTTACTACTATTGCTCACCTCTTCCGGGTAAGCTTCGTGATGAATTATTTTTAAGTCATGTCGCATGAAAACACAAAGAGAAAATCACGATGCGCATAATTTTTCTTCGATCGCCTCGCGGACCCCTGATCGCTTTTTCTTGAAACCTGAGACAGGTCAGGTCCGTATTGAAGGGTGAAATGACTACTAAGAAGAAAGTACTCGCGGGACTTTTCGCAATTGCCGCCATCGGATCAACCGCCGGCTACATGACGTTCATGCGAAATCGCGGAATCGTTGAAGTGCAGGCTGGGCGCGTGTTGCGGCAGGACCTGATTCAGACGGTGACGGCGAACGGCGAGATCAAACCGAAGAAATCCGTGAACATCAGTTCGAACATGATGGGACGTATTGTGTCGATGCCGGTGAAGGAAGGCGATCCGGTTCGCGAGGGCGATCTGCTGGTGCGGCTCGAATCGATTCAAACCGAAGCGGAAGTTCGCGCGGCGCAGGCAAACCTGGAAGCGGCGCAATCCGAACTCGAAGGAATGGATGCGTCGATACGTTCTGCCGACGCGACGATCAATTCCGCGCGGGCGGAGCTCGCGCGGGCGCAGGCGGACCTGAACCGCGCACAACAGAAGTTTGCGCGCGCGGAGCAGATGAACAGGGACGGCCTCATCTCGAAGGAACAGCACGAAAGGACCAGGGCGGAGTTTGATATCGCGACCGCGCAAGTGAATGCCAACCGCGCGCGCGTCGCCCAGAGCGAAGCGCAGGCGGCACAAGTGCTGAAGCAGAAGGAGGGCGTTGGGCTGCGCATTACACAGCAGCGCTCGTCGCTCGTTCGCGCAGAGGACCAGTTCAGCAAGGCGACGATCATGTCTCCGCTCGAAGGCGTGATCACGTACCTGCCGGTGAATGTCGGCGAGATTGCCATCGTCGGCGTACAGAACCAGGCCGGCACGGTATTAATGACTATCGCCGACATGTCCGTGATCACGGCGGAAGTGAAGGTGGATGAGACAGACATCGTGAACGTGAAGGTGGGGCAGGAAGCGGAGATCCGAGTGGATGCCCTCGGCGATCGCGTTCTCACGGGCCACGTTTCCGAAGTGGGCAACACGGCGCTGACGCGGTCGGGAACATCGGCAACGAATACCCAGACAACAACGGACGAAGCGAGAGACTTCAAGGTCATCATCACGCTCGATAGTCCGCCGCTCGAACTGAAGCCGGGCCTTTCCTGCACCGCGTCGATCCGGACGGCGGAGCGCAAGAGTGTTCTCACCATTCCCATCCAGGCATTGACCGTCCGCGAGTTTGAAGGCCCCGGTGGTCCAAACGCCCGCAAAGTGGAGAAGGAAGGCGTCTACGTCATCAACAACGGCACTGCCATGTTCCGTGAAGTGAAGACGGGAATTGCGGGGACAACGGACATCGAGGTGACGGACGGCCTCATGGAGAACGAAGAGATCGTGATCGGAAGTTTCCAGGTCCTGCGCACGTTAAAGGACAACGATCGAGTTCGGACCGCGAGACCCGAAAAGTGACCGATCACGGCCGTGACAACGCATCGATCACAATGATCCGGACCGAGGATCTGTGGAAGACGTACGAGATGGGCCCGGAGAACAAGGTTCATGCGTTGCAGGGCGTGACGTTCCATATCCGGCGCAACGAGTACGTGGCGATCATGGGACCTTCGGGCTCGGGCAAGTCGACGTTGATGAACCTGATCGGTTGCCTGGACACGCCGTCGAAAGGCAACTACTGGTTGAACGGCAAGCTCGTGAGCGATATGAAGGATGACGAACTTGCGCACATTCGCAACAAGGAGATCGGGTTCGTTTTCCAGACGTTCAACCTGCTGCCACGCTCCTCGGCTTTGCACAACGTGGAGCTTCCACTGGTCTATAGCGGCATTGCTTCACGGGAGCGCATCGAGCGGGCCAAACAGGCGCTGGCCCTTGTGGAGTTGTCGGACCGCATCCAGCACAGGCCGAACGAACTCTCGGGCGGCCAGCGGCAGCGCGTGGCGATTGCGCGCGCGCTCGTGAACAAGCCGTCCATTATCCTGGCCGACGAACCGACCGGAAATCTCGACTCGCAGACTGGCCTCGAAATCATGGCACTGTTCGACAGGCTTCACGCCGAAGGCAACACGATCATTCTCGTTACGCACGAAAGGGATATCGCGGCATACGCGCATCGCGTCATCAGTATTCGCGATGGGAAGATTGCGTCCGACGAGGCCATTGCCGAGCACGTCAAATCGGGGCCGGCCTAGGGTTGCAAAGAAAGCAAGGCAACCAATTCACGATCTGCCTCTGGAAACTGGCACTCGTTCAGTTCGGAAGTGGAAACCCATCGGAGGTCCGCGACCTCGATCATCTGGGGCTCGCCGGAAACGACGAAGCAATTGAAGAAATGGAGCTGAATGGATTTCGCGGGATAGTGATGCTCGATGGTGAAGACTTCTTCCCTGACCGAGATCTCGAGTGCGAGTTCCTCCCGAATCTCCCGGGTCAGGGCTTCCTGGAACGTTTCGCCGTGCTCCACCTTCCCGCCTGGAAACTCCCACAAGCCGGGCAGGTGAACATTATCAAGCCGGCGCGTGATAAGAATCCTGCCCTCGCGCCTGATGATTGCAGCCACGACAGTGACTATCGGCTCGCGGATAAATTCTGAATTTGCAGATGCGTCGCTCATAAGAATGGAGGCC
>CAMAWS010000171.1 GCA_945861845.1 Candidatus Sulfopaludibacter sp. SbA3
TTGCATTCGCAGCCGCTCATGTTCGGCGATATGGATTCCGGATCGTACTTATTAGTACCGTGACGGAAAAATTGCGAACAAAAAAGTACGGGTTACAGGGCACAACGTACCATAATTGCCGGGATGAAGGCAGCGCCAAAGACCACCAGACTCTATGTAGCCGGGGGATTCCTCCTCGCCCTCGCGCTGCTTGTATTTGTGCAGGCTGCATTCAATCTGAACCCGTTTATAAACCCGTCCGAGCCAAACCAGATTCTGCTGCTGTATGCCCTCTCGACGTTCATCTTCATTGTCCTGCTGGTGTTCGGCTTCGTCCTTTCGAGAACGCTGATAAAGGTCTGGATCGAGCGCAAACAACAGAAACCAGGTTCCCAGTTCAAGACAAGCCTGCTGGTTTCCCTGATTTCGCTCACACTGGTGCCGGCAACTCTGCTTTTCCTGTTCGCATTCGGCCTGGTGAATCGAAGCATCGATAAGTGGTTCAGCGTTCCGGCGGACCAGGCATTTCTGACTGCTTCTGAAATCACCCGGCAGTGGCAGGTGGAACATGAGCAAATCGGCCGCAATATCCTCGCCCACCTGGCCGAGGACCCGGCCCAGGACCTGGAAACCGCCCGCCGCAATTTCCAACTGAGAGCCCTGATGATGATCGATTCCGAAGGCAGGATAACCAGATCATCGGCGGAGCCGGACATCATGCCGGATCGCCTCGCGGACCAGATCCTGAAAAGCCTTGGAACCGGTGAGGAAGTGCTGATCAGCGCAACGGACTACTGGGTGACGGTGAGGCGGACAGGCCAGGGCGGCATCCTTGCCGCCGTTTTTCAGCCTCCCGCCCGGCTCCTGGAACTGGGCGCGGCAATTGCGGCGCAACGCGCGAACTACGGCGAACTCATCCAGAACCGCAAGGCTTATCGCGACACCTACGTTTACATTCTCGTACTGATGACGGTCCTCGCCCTTTTCGCGGCCGTCTGGATCGGACTGTTCCTGTCAAAGCGCATCACCGTGCCGATTGAAGCCTTGTCGGTGGCCACCCGGGAAATATCCGCCGGCAACCTGGATCACCGGGTCGATATCAAGGCTGACGACGAACTGGGGATGCTCGTCCGGCTATTCAACGACATGGCCGAACAGCTACAGGGTACGACACGCGAACTGGATGCACGCAGGCGCTACATGGAGATCATTCTCGAAAGCGTTCCCACCGGCGTTATCTCCATGGATGCAGATCTCCAGGTGAATAAGATCAATAGGGCGGCAGCCGCAATGTTTTCGGCAGAACAGGCAACCACTCTCGCCCAGATTTTCAACGGCGAGGACCTCGATGCGATCCGCGAGTTGCTGGCCAACGCCGGGGCGAATTCCACCATGCGTGAAATTGCGTTTGTAACCCCGGGACGGCCCGCCCACAGCGCCGTTACCGCCACGCGCCTTACAGCCGGCGGTTTCGTGCTGGTGGTTGAGGACCTGACAGAGGTCGTGCGCGCGCAAAAGGCCAGCACCTGGCGCGAAGTGGCGCGGCGCCTGGCACACGAAATCAAGAAACCGTTGACGCCGATCCAGCTTTCGGCCGAACGCATATCGCGGAATGTCGTGCGGTTGCCGGCGGCCAACCCCCGAATCGTCAAGATTATCGACGAATGCGTCGAAGCAATCGTCCTCGAGGTATCCAGCCTCAAGAACCTTGTCGATGAGTTCGTTCGCTTCGCGCGGCTGCCTGCGGTTTCGCGGCTGCCCAACAGCATGCACGAACTGATAGGCAAGACCATGGCTCTCTATGAAGACCGGCTGAATGGGGTCAATGTCACGCTGGACCTGCCTGAAACGCTGCCCCCCATCCTCATGGATCCACTCCAAATGAAACGCGTGCTCGTAAACCTGATCGACAACGCGCTCGAAGCGCTCGCCGGTGAACCGATCCAGGAATTAAGGATCCACTGCGAACTCGCGCGGGATGGTACGATGGCCCGGTTGACGATGTCGGACACCGGACGCGGCATCGCTGCCGAAGACCGCGAGCGGCTGTTCAGCCCCTACTTCTCGACCAGGAAAAATGGAACGGGACTGGGACTCGCGATATCCAGCCGGATCGTCGCCGACCACGGCGGCTACATAGGAGTGGAGTCGAACTCGCCTGTGGGAACCCGCTTCATGATTGAATTACCAGTATGCCAAGAATCCTCATTGTCGATGACGAGCCCGGCATCCGGCAGTCGCTGAAGGGCGTTTTCGAGGACGAAGGTTTCGTTGCGGAATCCGCGACATCCGGCGAGGAATGCCTCAAGAAGATGGAAGGGGCCGCCTACGACCTTGTCCTGCTCGATATCTGGCTGCCCGGCATCGACGGCCTTGAAACGCTGCGGCAGCTGCGGGCAAAGTGGCCAGGCACGCACGTCGTTATGATTTCCGGCCACGCCACAATCGCCACCGCCGTCAGCGCCACCAAACTAGGCGCATATGACTTCATCGAAAAGCCGCTGTCGCTGGAACATACGCTCCTCATTTCCCGCAACGCGCTCTCTCAGCGGCGGCTGAAACAGACCAATGAGATGCTCCGCCACCAACTGGAGGAACGATTCAACATCGTCGGCGAGAGCATCCCGATCAAGGCCCTGCGGAAGCAGATCGGTATCGTGGCTCCCACCAACAGCCGAGTCCTGATTTACGGCGAGAGCGGCACGGGCAAGGAACTGGTAAGCAGGAACATCCACTTCATGAGCGACAGGTCCGCCGAGCCGTTTATCGAGGTGAATTGCGCCGCGATTCCGGAAGAGCTCATTGAAAGCGAGCTCTTCGGGCACACGAAAGGATCGTTTACAGGCGCCACCGAAAACAAGAAGGGCAAGTTCGAACTGGCGGACGGCGGCTCGCTATTTCTCGACGAGATCGCAGACATGAGCCTGAAAACCCAGGCAAAGGTGCTGCGCGCCGTCGAAGACCAGAGTTTCCAGCCGATAGGCGCGCCGGCGGCCGTGCGGGTTGACGTGCGCGTAATCGCGGCAACGAACAAGCAGCTCCAGAACGAAATAGCTGCAGGTCGATTCAGGGAAGACTTATTTTATCGTTTGAATGTGATTCCCTTCTTCGTTCCGCCGCTGCGCGAACGCCGCGAAGACATTCCAGTGCTGGCAAGCTACTTCATGCGCGTGTTTTCGGCCGAACACGGCCGCGGCCCCAAGGAGTTTACCCCCGAGGCCATGGATATGATGGTCGACTACTCCTGGCCGGGCAATGTCCGCGAGTTGCGAAACGAGGTTGAGCGGATCGTGATCATGGTGCAGCACCCGACGATCCAGGTGAATGACCTTGGCCTGCCCGACAGCTCATCTCCGGCGAGAGCATCGACGCTCCAGCAAGGCCGCGCCCAGTTCGAGCGCGAGTTCATCGTCGCAAAGCTCAAGGAGAACAGTTGGAATATCTCGCAGACCTCCCGCATGCTGGGGCTTGAGAGAAGCTATCTCTATCGGAAGATGAAGGCGTACGGGATTGAGAAGGACGAGACGCGATCATAAATCTGCGCTGGCAGTGCCCTTCTCCTGTGGGCGCGGGGCTTTAACCCCGTGCAAAGTTCAATAAAATTCCTGTTTGATCCTGGCACGGGGCTAAAGCCCTGCGCCCACAGGTAGACCGAAAAACGCGACTTGGGTTGAAGTGATTTTCAGAAAGTCCTGAAGTTTGTATACTGCAGTTCCACGCCGAAATCCGACTGCTTCAAAAGCTGGATCGCTTCCTGCAGCACATCGCGGCTCTTGGCGCTTACGCGGACGAGATCGCCCTGAATCGAGGCCTGCGCCTTAAGCTTGTTGTCCTTGATCTTCTTGACGACCTCTTTGCATTTCTCGATGGGAATTCCAGACTGAATGGTGATCTCCTGCCGTGAACGGGATCCGGCGGCAGGCGTGATAGTCCCATAAGAAAAATTCTTCAGCGGCACCTGGCGCTTCGCCAGCTTCTGCTGAAGGATCTCGACGACGGCTTTCAGCTTGTAGTCATCGACGCTCTGGATGACCAGCTTCTTGTCCTTCTCGTTGAGCTCGATCTCGGACTTGCTGTCTTTCAGATCGAATCGCGTTTGGAATTCTTTTCGCGCCTGCTGGACGGCATTCAGGACTTCAGGCAGGTCGACTATTGAAACAACGTCAAAACTGTTATCCGGCATACAATCATTATAATGAGTCCCGGTAGTTTTCTGGCACTTCAGTGTCCGGTTTGTGATCGCGTCAAGATCTTCAAGGGTTTCTTCGATACGCCGGAACGCTGTCCCGCCTGCGGTTTCTTCTTCATGCGTGAAACAGGATATTTCCTCCCGCACGTCGTCATAGGTTATGCCGCAACTGTCGCGGCTTCCCTCGGTTCCTGGCCGTTGATGCATTACGTCCTGGGAATAACGTCACCAACGCTGACGCTGACGGTCATGGTTTCCGTTGCGGTCCTCTTCGGAATCTGGTCGTTGCGCTACGCCAAAATGCTGTGGCTTGTCATCGACCTGAAGATTCACCCGCCGGTGAAGGAAGACTTCTTACCGCGCGGGCGGTGAGGAGATTTCGTTTTTACAGCCTGGTGTTTGCGTCGGTGTTCATGAACATGAGCGGTCCCGACCAGGCGCAAGCTCGTATGCACACGACGATCGTCGTGCCGGGCGCCACCACGCAGTCACTCGGCTTTCCTGATGATGGCACGAAGGGCGGCGTATGGATCATGTATGCGGGCTCGTCGGCAGCCTACCTCATGACGCCGGGCCACTAAAAGGGCCGTTATGAAGCCTCTGATCTTTAGTCTTCTAATAGTCGGAGCACTCGCCGCGGCACAGGGAAAACAGAAGTTAATGAGCATTGACCGAGTGACGTTGACCGAATAATTCGGTCAACGTCACTGGAATAAGAGCATTACTAGCGCGGCGTCTCGCAGGTATAGTTCGCGGCGTCGTCAGTGCTTCCCGATCCATCGTAAGTAGCGACTTGCGGGTACCGACACAGGAGCCGCGTACCAACCGCTTTGCCGTCTCTCACACGTTTCCCAATGATTGTGTCAGGTGCCTTTTGAGTCTGGATCCATCGCTCCAGTTCGCTGACCATATTAAATTCGCCACGGTCTTCACAATGGGTCATCCCGGGAACCATGAAGAGGCGCACGGAGTCGCGCGCTTTTTCCGCGCCTATCGTCTGCACAACCCTGTTGTAATAGTCGATCGAGATACCGGGAATGGTGGTCCCATCGCTCCAGCCCTCGTAGAAGAGAAGCTTTCCGCCTCGATTGACGAATTCTCGAATATCCGGATTGTTGGCGTTCAGCAGGAGATTTTCCGGCGTTTCGCCCAGGGCAATGTCGCTATCGAAGTTGAATGGGCGGGTCCGAGGATGCCACGCCGGATCATCAAACACGAAGTACTTGCCCCATTCCAGTGCGTAGTCGAAGGGTTCCTGAGCCGCCGTCGAAGCAAAGGTGAGTTCGCTTCCGGGCATGGGAGGAAAGTAGAGCTGCTCTCCGGTGCGCGGGTTCGATGGCCCGGCATAGATCCTTCGCAGCGCCTCCACCTGCGGCTGGGTCAGGCATGACGGGCCGTCGCCGGCGCGGCACTGCAGCACAGCAGGATCGAACTTGCACTGCCTTGGATCTTCAATCTCGCGATTCCGCACGCCGTCCAGCGCGTCGCACGCGTTCATCACGGCGTTGTGGATCATTTCAAACTTTTCCGAAGGGATGAAGCCGGCTTCTTCCTTGTGGACGGCATCCCAGGCCCACAACTGCCACACGCGGTGACGCGACATGTGGGACTGTCCTGTTATGGCGACGGCGTCATAGTCGCCCGGATAACGCTGGATTGCGTTCTGAGCCGATTGGGCGCCGGTTCCGCAGCCGTCAACAAACGACAGCTTTGGACCCTGCCCATAATAAGCCGCGAGGATCGCTTTCGCCTGGACGTTCATCTCATGAGCGGCCCGGTAACCGAAATCAATCACTTTCTCCGGGTGGCTCAACGCGTAGCTGGAGTCGCCGGTATGGCCCCCATCGGTACCAGCCGTCGCAAAACCGCTTTTCAACGTGGCGGCCATCGCCGGAAGCGGAATCGATCCTCCCATACCGCCAGTGCCTCGACCCTGAAAGTAACCATTCCATCCCTGGGCCGGCAGCCAGACCTCCATCTTGATATCGGAGTCGCTACTCGGTCTGAGAGTCGCGGTTATGCGGCAGAAAGCCGGCATGCTTCGGAATGCCGCCTCCTGGTTTCCGGCAGGTGCGACGTATTTGTCCGCCGCTACAGACTGCGCCGACGTAATCGTCGTATTCGGCAGCGAAAGAGAAACTAGACTTTCGCACGGCACGGCCGCTATGGATATCGAGCTGAAAAGCGTCATCGCGCCTAGAACGGCACGCGGAGTGAATGGTCTTTTTCTCATCATCATGGTTCGCCTCCTGAGTCGTGTCTTTTCAAAGCAGGAAGTTCGGTTGAATAAAAAAGGGACGCACGTGCGTCCCTTTTTTATTCAACCGTTACTGTCCCTGTGGCCTTCCCGCCGGCTTTGCAAACCGGTTCGCATCCAACGTCGGGTTCGTTTCCACCTTCTCCACGGTAATGACCATGGATTCGGCCGGGCTGATGCCGACCGTGCTCACTCGGAAAGGTATCTTCACTCCGCCTGAGGGGCGGTAATCCTCGTAGTCGGTCTGAATTGTGTAATCCCCGATGACGTTCCGGACCACTACGGTTTTGCGCACCAGCAAACCGTTCTGCACATCGAAATAAAGGTCCTCGGGTGTATCTCCCGCAGGCATGCCGGCAAGGTGGTACGCGTCGCGGTCGTTCACGCGCTCGATTCCCTGTACCGTGAGTTGCGGATACTGCTGCTTCAAGTTGAGCGGTTCGTAGAAATCCGCGTTCCGGCGAACGCGAGCGAGCGGGGGCAATGGCGCATTATTGGGGCCGGTAGCTTCGATAACAGTCCCGTTTGCAGCCTGAAGCCAGGC
>CAMAWS010000172.1 GCA_945861845.1 Candidatus Sulfopaludibacter sp. SbA3
TTATCCCTCTCCCTCCGGGAGAGGGTGCCGCGAAGCGGCGGGTGAGGGTCGTTGGGCAACACGCCCTGACGCCCGTGCCTACAGTCTTTCGCCACTCCGTGGCTAACGCGAAAGTTTACGCCGGTTAAGCGATCGTTCCCTTCTTCCCACGCCGTTCGCTCTCCAAAGTCACGCGAAGGGTTTCGGCAATCTTGCCCAGCACGTCGGACAGTGATGAACGCCGGCGCCATCCAAGCACAATCGTGCGGAAGGGGACCGGCCGCGAAAATTGCCGGATCGACAACTGCGATCGATTGCTCTCGGTCGCCACGGCGATGCCAGGCAGCAGCGTGATACCTGCGCCGCTGGACACCATCTGCACCAGGGTTGGCAGGCTCGTTGCGCGAAAGCCAAGCTCTTCAAAGTTGCTGCCCGAGCAGTACTCGAGGGCCTGGTCGCGAAAGCAGTGCCCCTCGTCAAGCAGCAGGATGCGCTCGCCGCGCAATTGATTCTTCGTTACGGGCGATGAGCCCCGGCCAAGCTTTCGTCCCCTCGGGGCCGCCAGCACAAACGGATCCACAGCGATCGTCTGGTGCTCAAGATCGCCCATGTTTGCCTCCAGGGCCAGCAGGGCCGCATCCATTTCGCCATGGCTGATCGCACGGACAAGCGCATCCGTCTTGTCTTCTATCCATACGATCATCAGGCGGGGATATGCCTTGCGCAGGGCGGGAACGACAAGTGGAAGCAGGTAAGGACCGATCGTGGGAATCACCCCAATTCGAAGCGTTCCCGCCAGCGGATCGATGAAGCGGTTCGCGGCTTCAACAAGGTCGTCAGCCGCAACGAGCACCCGGCGAGCCCTCGAAACGAGTTCCTGTCCGGCGGCGGTTACAAGAACCCCACGCCGGTCCCGCTCAAAAAGAGCAACGCCAAGCGAGGACTCCATCTCCGACACCTGCGCGCTCAGCGACGGCTGGGATACATTGCACCGCTCGGCTGCGCGCCGGAAATTCATCATTTCAGCCACAGCAACAACGTACTGAAGCTGCCTCAACGTGAAACCATAGTTCTTCATGCTGATAGGAATAACCTATCCAGAAGATAGAGACAATGTGTTAGACAGATCAGCCCCCATGAATCAGAATCGTCCGCATAAAGAAATAAGGAGGCCCTATGGCAGGACTAAAAGGAACCAAGACTCATCAGAACCTCAAAGACGCATTCGCCGGCGAATCGATGGCGAATCGAAGATATCTCTATTTTGCAAAGGTCGCGGACGTGGAAGGCTATCCGGAAATTGCCGGTAACTTCCGCGATACTGCCGAAGGCGAAACCGGCCATGCCCATGGCCACCTCGACTACCTGAAGAAGGTCGGCGACCCCGCAACGGACCTGCCGTTCGGCGATACCGCCTTGAACCTGAAGTCCGCAGTCCACGGCGAAACCCACGAGTACACGGACATGTATCCTGGAATGGCGAAGGCCGCGCGCGAAGAAGGCTTTGCGGAAATAGCGGACTGGTTTGAAACGCTGGCAAAGGCGGAGAAATCCCATGCCGGCCGGTTCAGCAGCCTGTTGAAGTCCGTTTCGTAATTTTTTCAGGGGAAGCCCATCGTGCAGGACGGCAAGAACCTCGCATATCGACCAACCGATGGGCTCTCCTATGATCCTTCGGAAGCCAGGTACTGGGACCCGGAGGCGCTCGGCAAGGAAGTCCAGCGGACGTTCGAGATCTGCCACGGCTGCAGGCTCTGCTTCAAGTACTGCGACAGCTTCCCAAACCTTTTTTCACTCATCGACGACAAGCACGACGGCGACGTCCGACAGATCACAGCCGCCGGAACAGCCAGCGTGATGAATGCCTGCTTCCAGTGCAAGCTCTGCGAAGTTCAGTGCCCTTACACCGAACGCGATAACCACGAGTTCAAACTGGATTTCCCAAAACTCGTACATCGTTACAACGCGCAGAAAGCGCGGCGAAAGGGGCTGAGCCTGCGCGACCGCGTTCTTGGCAACCCCGACCTTGCCGGCTTTCTGGCGCGAGCGAGCTTCGGCCTGGCAAACCTGGCCAATCGTATCCGTCCGCATCGCATCTTCATGGAAAAGGTTCTCGGCATCCATCGTGACAAACTGCTGCCCGATTTTGCGGGAACGACGTTCGAGCGGTGGGCCGGTCGCGCCGGAAAAATCAATTCCGAAGCCGCCGGCCCCGGTGGTGAAGTCGTCCTGTTCCAAACCTGCTACGTGCAGAACAACGAGCCGCAAATAGGGCGCGATACCGTGGAAGTTCTCGAACGCAATGGCGTGGACGTCCGTTGCGCCAGCGGCTTGCAGTGCTGCGGCATGCCGGCCTGGGAGCACGGTGACCTGGAGTCGCTGCGCCGGCAGGCGCGCGCGAACCTGCAGATACTCATGCCATTCGTCGAAAAGGGCGCAAAGGTCATCGCCATCAACCCCACCTGCTCGATGATGATGCGAAGAGAGCAGCCGACCCTGGTCGCCCCCGAGGACCGCGCCGCTGCAGAAAAGCTGGCTGCCGCCGTCATGGATCCGAGCGAATTCTTGTGGTCGATTCGCAACGAACCCCGATTCAATACCAACTTCCGGAGTACGCCCGGCGAGAAGGTGTCCTACCACGCTCCGTGTCATCTGCGTGCACAGGCCGTTGGCTTCAAGGGTCGAGATCTGCTGCGGAAGATTCCGGGCGTTTCGCCTTCAACCGTGATGGAGTGCTGCGGACATGACGGAACGTATGCCATGACGAAGGAAGGATTCGAGCCTTCGGCCCGCATCGGTAAGAAGGCGTTCGAAGGAATGAAGGAAGGCGAGTCCGAAATCTGGTCCACCGATTGTCCGCTGGCCGCCCTGCAGTTCGAGCAGCACGCCGGAGTAAAGCCCATGCACCCCATGACAATCCTCGCGCGCGCATACCGCGAAGACGGATTCAAGGATTCCACAAAATGAAACGCGTGGAGCGCAGCGAGATACTGGATTACGCCACCTACGAGGATGGCCGCGAGAACTTTCGAGCTGAGGTGATCAAGATCAAAGCTCCCCGCCGCGTCCATATTGGCGACTACTTCACGCTCCTTTTCGAAAACCACACGACCGTCCGCTACCAGATCCAGGAGATGCTCCGCGCCGAGCGGATCGTCCGGGAAGCCGACATACTCCACGAAATCGAGACGTATAACGAACTGCTCGGCAAAGAAGGCGAACTGGGATGCACGCTGCTGATCGAAATCGAAGATCCTGCGGTACGCAATCCAAAGCTGCAGCAGTGGTGGAGTCTTCCGGAAAAACTCTACCTGCGCCTTGAAGACGGAACTCTCATTCGACCGACATTCGATGAAAGACAGCGCGGCGATGGGCGGCTAAGCTCCGTCCAGTACATGAAGTTCGACACCATGGGCCATGTTCCCATTGCCGCCGGTGTCGACCTGCCCGATCTCCAGACAGAGACTCCGTTGAGCGGCGCACAGAGGGAGGCCCTGCGCACCGACCTGTGAGAAATCAGTTGGCGAGGGCGTCAATCCGCCGATAATACTGGAGTGAACCCACAGCCGAATCCATCCATAGAAGAGGCCCGGCGAGCCGGGTTCGACTTGAACCTGATTGAGATCAATCTCTCCCTTTCGCCTGAGGAACGCTGGCGGCAGCACGACATGGCGCTAAACGTGATCCTCGAACTCGAGAAAGCCCGGACCGCTCGCGATGCAAGACTTCAATCGGCTGTTACACCGTCTCGCTGACTCCGGCCTGGAGTTCGTCATCGTCGGCGGTTATGCCGCCGTCACCCATGGCTCTTCACTGGTAACCCGCGATTTGGACATTTGTGCGACGCTATCCGATGAAACCGTAGAAAAACTCCGATCGATACTTGCGGAATGGAATCCGAAACATCGGATGACGCCGAATGAACTCTCATTTCTCGAATTTCCGAAAGCCGGACCGGTGATGAACCTTTATCTAAAGACAGACGTTGGCGTCATCGACATCCTTTCATCCATTCTCGGGGTCGGCGATTTTGCGCGCCTGAAGGAATCCGCGGAAGACTTCGAAATCGGCGGCCGCGTCTACCATGTCATCTCCCTGGATGACTTGATTCTTGCCAAAGAAGCGATGGGGCGGGAGAAGGATCTGCTCGCGGCGAAAGAGTTACGCGCAATTGCCGCGAAGCGGAAAGACTGGGGAAAGCGTTGATTCACGATCCCGTCAGCGGCTCACGGCGGGGACGAGACGCTTCAATTCCTCGAACCAGTTCAAGACAACATTAATCTGCGTGGCGGACTGTTCGGACTGCGTGTCGGGAACCATGAGGAATCGTTGGCCGTCGGGGGCAATGTCAAAGCTTGAAATCGCCGTCAAACTCCGGGCAAAGCGGCCCTGGAAGAGTACCCGGGGCGCTCCGGCTATCAACGTCGTCAAAGACGGTTCCGTCGTGACATTCACCGCCATCATCTTGTCGTTGTTGAGATAGAACAGTTCGCGTCCGTTGCGCGACCAGACGGGATCGGTTCCGCCTTCCGTGGAGATCTGGACTCTCGCTCCGGGACCGGGAAATGGCTGCGCGTAAATTTCGAACCGGCCGGACTCGTTGGATGTGTGCGCCATCCAGCGTCCGTCGGGGGAAAAATGCGGGTTCAATTCCGAAAATGCGGTTTTCAAAAATGCTTGAGGTTTGCGCTCTCCTTCCAGAGGCAGAACCCAGATGTCCTCTCCCGTTTTGGGATCGATCTCGTAGTAGGCCAGCCATTTCCCATCTAGCGAGACCGACTCGGGCGTCTGAAGATTTTCACTGGTGGTCAGCCGCTCTTCCTCGCCGGCCCCATTTACCGCTTTCCAATACAGGTTCCGAAAGCCTGTTCGTGTTCCTCTATAGACAATGCGCGTCCCATCGTGTGTCCATACAGGCGCCTGGCTGGCGCCGGCAGAAGGCGGGATCAGAGGAGTCAGTGTGGCGCGAGTAAAGTCGTAAATACCGATTCCGCCCCCTTCTGAATTAACGGCTGCGCGGCGTCCATCGGGGGACATTGTCAGACCGTTGATTCCCGCGGACAAGGGGGGCAATGCTTCGACTTTCCCGGTTCGATCCACCCAGGCCAAACGACTGCCGTTTGTGGCGGGTCTGCCCGGCACATACGCAAGCGTGCCCGACTCCGCCAGTGCATACACCGAACCCTCACCGGTCCGGACCAACTCGGTAAGCGGTACCGGTGGAGCGCTGGAAACAGTGAGGCTGGCCATATCAAAGGGAATGGCCAGCGGTGTGCCGGACCTGAAAGCCACTACATGGCCGGTCGGAACATAGCGGCCCGTGTCACCTCCCTGAATCAGGACGCGGCGTTCGCCAGTCTCCAGTATCTGGAGATTAAGATGCTTTTCATCCGCTCCCAGGCCAGTCCAGACCGTGAAGAGAAGCGCTTTGCCGCCGGTCAAAATTTGTGGAAAACGGTGGCTGATTTCGCCTTTCCCGCGATCGACCTTCGTGACTTCCTGAGAGGCGCCTCCCGAAGCCGGGACTTTCCAAATGCCCGAATTGCTGAGAGGGGCGAAGTAAATATTGTCATCGACGCCCCAATGGGCGCCCCGGCCGTTCGCAGCGTCACCCAAAATCTGAGTGGCGCCGCCAGTGACAGGAACTTTCTTGAGCTTGCCTTGCTGGAAGAAACCGAGCCATTGTCCGTCGGGAGAGAAGAACGGATACGCACCGCTCTGTGTGCCGGCGATCGGTGTGGCTTCTAAACTGTCTATGGGCCGAACGTACAACTGCTGGATGCCTGCTCGCAATCCCAGATACGCGACATTGGAACCGTCCGGCGATAGCGCGATGCTTGCTTCGCTCACGATCTGATCGCCCGGCGGAAGCGTGACGGCGAGACGAGCAATCGGCAATGCGGTTGAGGGCGCCGCAGGCTTCAGGTTCCACGCGGCAACACCGGCCAGTGCGGCGGCGACCAGGACAACCACCAATCCCAGGACAAGCGGTCTCGCACGACGCGTGTCCTTCGGAAGAGCGACGGTTTCGGCTGGCTTCTCCTTTACAGCGTGCGACAACTCCCGCCACAAATCCCGCGCAGTCTGCCATCGGTCATCAGGGTCTTTTTCCAAACACGCCGCGATCAGGCGATCCAATGAAGGCGGCGCAATGCGCTGAAGTTGAGAAACCGGCGGCGGCGTGTCCTTCAGGATCGCGCCGATTAAACTCACCTGGCTCTTTCCCGAAAACGCCTTGCGTCCCGTCACCATCTCGAAGAGAACGGCGCCGAACGCAAAGATGTCCGTTCGCGCGTCGGCCTCTCCGCCTTCCAGTTGCTCGGGCGCCATGTACTGCAGGCTGCCGAGAATGGTTCCGGGCGCCGTGACTTCCGCATTAGTGGGCAGCATCGATAAACTCGACGCGTTCTGGGGCTGGCGCAGCTTGGCCAGACCGAAGTCCAGCAGCTTCACGCCGTTTTTCGTGATCATGATGTTGCCCGGTTTCAGATCCCGATGCGTAATGCCCTGCCGATGGGCTTTGTCGAGCGCATCCGCAATCTGGGTCGCATACTGGAGCGCCTGGTTCAGCGGAAGCGGACCGTGTTCGAGCTTTTGGGCCAGAGTCTCGCCTTCAAGAAACTCCATGACGAGGAAATCGGTTTCCCCGTCGCGGCCGACATCGTGAAGAGTGCAGATATGAGGATGGTTCAGGCCGGCTATCGTCTGCGCCTCGCGCTCGAAGCGGGCGCGGGCGTCGGGCTGATCCGAAAGGTTATCGAGAAGAACTTTGATCGCGACCGTTCGATTGAGCCGGGAATCCCGCGCCTTATAAACGGCGCCCATGCCCCCGGAGCCAATGGCCCCCTGAATTTCGTAATGGCCCAAACGTGCTCCAGCGGTCAACGGCAAGGTTTTCTCTCCTGGACTGGGAAATTGCTGCCAGTATATCTCCCCTCAAGGGGCACCAACATAACTTGATTCATCCTGCACTCAGCCGAAAGGAGATT